>JAQVHJ010000047.1 GCA_028696285.1 bacterium | reverse complement strand
AAGAAGCAATTCTTATTGCTCTTAAACAGACGCATGATAATAAAACAAAAGCTGCAGTTATTTTAGGAACAAATAGAAAAAGATTAGCACGTTTAATTAAGAAGCACAAAATACAACCGAGCCAAAACGTCCCGCCGGGACAAAACGGCACAGCGAAAAAATCTTAGAAAACGTTGAAATTTCAAAAAAATCAATTAATTCGGGACGAAACGGCCCGGAGTTAATTTTTAATATAATTCCAAAAATTTTAAAATACTTTCATAAACCACGTAGTCTTGGGAAAATTTCATAAAATAAAATACTTGGCACAATACTTGAACTATAAAAATACGAAAAGGAGAAAATTATGAAAGAATCCCTTAAAGAGATGAATGTACTGATAGTTGAAGATAGGCCTGAACTATGTTTTGTATTTGACGAAATTTTACGGGAGCAGGTTCGAAGAATCTATTTCTCCGACGGGAATGATGATATTTTAAAGATAGCTTCGGATGAAAAACTAGATTTAGTTATTTTAGATAACAAGATAAATGGAGATTTAACCGGCATTGAGTGGTTAAAAATACTGCGGAAGCATTTTCCCGAAATTGTTCTAATTATAATTACGGGATTCGGAGATGAGTCTTTTGCAGTAGAATCACTTCATAGCGGAGCTGATGATTATTTAACAAAACCGATACGGATAGAAGTGGTTTTTGAAAGTATTTCCCGGATTTTATCGGAGCGCAAGTTTAAAGAGGAATTGAAAAATAATCTTCGTTTGGAGACATTAAACGGTCTGATAGTTGCAGTAAACCATAATCTTAATAACTCCTTAGGTATACTGGATTTAAAAATAGAAGAACTTGAAAATTATTTTTTATTGACAAAAGCGCATGATCATAATTATATTATTAACAGTTTATTCTTTCTTAAAAAGGAATTGAAAGAAATCGAATTGCTGATAAAAAAACTTCAGAATATTAAAATTGTAGAATTTGATGATTATGTAAACAATATAAAAATGATAAGAATAAACGGAGAATAAAATGAATCAGATATCATTTCCGAATAACGATAAAATAATCTCATTTATAAAAAGGCACAATTTAATAAATCCTGAAAATCTTAATAAGCTTGAATCGGAAGTAAAACATCAGCAGATTTCATTGGGACAGCGGCTGTTTGATATAGGTATATTAAAGGAGGATGATTTTGCCTGGTTAAGCAGTCAGCTTTTAAGTCTTCCTTTGCTTGAGATATCGCAGATAAATCTTGATCCGGATTTAACAGGAAGTTTACCGATAGACCTTCTGCTGAAATACAATTTTATTCCTATCGAAAATATTCAGGGTGATATTATAATAGGAGTGGTAAATCCTTTCGAAGAGGGTTTAGACGATATTCTCCACCTGATATATTCTGAGAATTACCGTTTGAACATTATTAAAGAAAACGATTTCGAGAAATTAGTTAAGAAGCTGGATTATACCCTTCCTGCTGAAGCTTTTCCGTCAATCGGTTTTTCCGATAATCTTCTGAATGAGATAGACCTTTCAAATGATGACAGCTGCATCGGATTGAGTTATTATTTAATTCTATCTTTATTTAAAGCCCGAAACAGATATATAAGTTTATTTCCTTATCTAGGAAGTGCAGAAATAAGAATAATTGAAGGGAAAAAAGAGATTAAGAATTTAATTATTGAAAAGCATCAATTCTTTATTCTGCTATGGCGCTTGAAAAAAATTTTTGGAATTAATTCAATAAAGAAAAACTCTATTGCTGTTGAAAATATTAAAGACTTTTTTCACGAGAAACAGCATTATATTCTGAACTTTTCTTTATTCGGTTCACTTCATGGAGAAGGTGGTATTATCTCTCATTTGAATACGGGAATTGTAATTGAAGAGTCTCCTATTGTTCAAATAGATAATTTCGAAATGTTTTCAGGATTGATTACATCGTCGGATTCAGGAGTCTGTATAGGTTTTAATAATCTGTTTTCTAAACTTATTTTACTTGAAAGGATTGCAGAGATTTGTTCAGATCACTGCAATCCGATTTATATTACATCAAATAAATCAAGAATTCCTGAAATCGAAATACCGGTAGTAATAATTGAGAAAAGCATTAAAAACTTCGGTTATTTAAGTAATGAATTATTGAAAATATATTCTCATATAATTATTGATGATTATGATTTCAGCTGTTATGCATCTGAACAATACTCCTTTAAAAAAATGATTATTCTTGTTTCTTCAATAGATTATTTTACTCCTGTAAACTACCTGTTGTCTGTTGCAGAAGAGGATGTTTGGAAACTTAACGGAATCGGAGCAGCTGGAATTGTTTTCGACACATCAGACGGAACCGGAAAGCCGTTACTTATCGGAGACTTTTATAAACTGAATCCAGGACTTCTTATTCAGAAGAAAACCGGCCTGGTTATAAAAAAAATAGAAAATAACCGGGAACGCGCAATATCCTCATTTTTAAAAAATATAATATTAACGGAAAACGAAATGAAACGTTTAAATTTTTTATTAGGAGTTAATGTAAATGATAATTGAAGATTTACTTAAAAAAAGCTTTGATGAGGGAGCATCAGACCTTCTTTTATCCGTTGGGTATCCCCCGTTAATAAGGAAATTCGGTGAATTAATTAAATTATCCGAAGATACCTTAAAAGTTGACTTTGTCCGGCAGGCTGTCGGGGCATTATTAAAGGATAATCAAAAGAAAAGATTGGATCGGGATCTGCAGATCGATTTCGGTTATGAATTAAAAGATGTAGGACGTTTCCGGGTAAATGTATTTCAGGAAAGACGCGGTGTTGGAGCAACATTCAGAACTATCTCCAATAAAATAAATTCTATAGAAGAATTGGATTTGCCTTCCCAGCTTAAAGAGCTGTGCCGCTGCAGACAAGGACTTATTCTTGTTACCGGGCCGACAGGATCCGGTAAATCAACAACGCTTTCAGCTTTGGTCAATCAAATTAACAGTACATTAAAAAAGCACATTATTACTCTTGAAGATCCGATTGAATTTATTTATGAAGGAGACCTCTCCGTAATACATCAGAGAGAATTAGGAACTCATATGCTTAGTTTTGCAGATGGCTTAAAAGGAGCTTTAAGAGAGGATCCCGACATAATTTTAGTAGGAGAACTTCGTGATTACGATACAATTTCACTTGCTATGACAGCTGCAGAAACAGGACATTTAATTTTCGGAACGTTACATACCTCGTCCGCTTTAAAAACCATTAACAGGATTATTGATTCATTTCCTGAAAATCAGCAAAATCAGATAAAGTGCCAATTATCAGAATCTCTTGAGGCGGTAATCGCTCAAAATCTTATACGTAGAGTCGATAAACCGGGAATGGTTCCTATTGTTGAAATTTTAATCAACACCCCAGCTGTCGCTAATTTAATCCGGGAAGGAAAGAACTTTCAGATTTCATCCGTCATACAGACGGGATTGCGCTATGGAATGCAGAGTTATGAACAGTCAAAAATAAATCTAATTAAAAGAGAAATAATTGCACCTAAAGAAGAACAAACAGTTCTGCCGGTGGAAAAATAAAAAGGAGGAAGATGTGGAAAAAACAAGAATTTTAATTGCAGATGACCAGCCTCACATATTTTCAATTATAGATATGTCCATTAACAAATCAAAGTACGATTTGTTTTATGTAAAGAACGGAGTAGAGGTTTTAAAAAAAGTTGGGGAGATTAATCCCCATATAATAATTATGGATATTCAAATGCCTGAGATGGACGGATATACCGCTTCAATGAAGCTTAAGGAAGATCCCCATACTTCTAAAATTCCTATTATAATCCTTACTGTTAGGGAGGAGAAAATATATAAAACGGTTTCAAATACAATTGGTGCTGTCTTTCATATGACAAAACCGTTCGATCCTGACGAATTGGAAGAGAAAATAGAATCGATTTTAAAATTAAAATAAAGATTAAAAAAATGAAAACAAGAGATTCAAAGCAAAAAACAGTTTTGGTTGCAGATGACTCAGAAGATACCAGACAGGCTCTATCGCAATTTATTCAAGTCTGCAGAAAGGATATTAAAATTATCTTTGCGGCGGATGGGATTACCGCAAAAGAACTTTTAATGAACGGGGATATATCCGCAGCATTTATTGATGAAAAAATGCCGGGAAAGTCGGGAATTGAAATAATAAAGGAAATAAATTCCGCCAACTTCACTATTCCGATAATACTAATAACGGGATATAATAATATTCATACAAATATCAATGCGTTAAAAGCCGGGGCTTTTTATTATATTTCAAAGCCGTTCATGCTTGAAGATATTAAAACCTCTCTTAATAATGCCTTGGAAAAAAAAGATATGTTCTATGAGAATTTGGAAAACTGTTATAAAAATTATTCTGTAAATCAAATTAGATTTATTAATAACAGTTCTTTTATACAGGATAATTTCAGTATAAACAATGTGCTTAACTTTGCAAAAATCTTTTCTGAAAATTCATTTATAGTTTCTATTTCGAACATTTTCTGCAGTATGCTTGCTTCAAGATTTAATGCCGATTTTGCTTTTATTGTCATGAAAAACATTGAAAACAATAATAATTACTATGCGTACGGGGTTTACGGATTCATTCCTTCCATAAGGAATTACAGAAATATCGACGAGACATCCGTTCCTTCAAAATACAGCTTGAATACTTTAAGGCTTATTTGTCCACAGGATATTGAATTTTTTCAAGATAATGATATTGATATAAAGGTGAGAAACATTTTAAATTCCCCCGTATTTTATAATAATTCCTTTCTTGGAATGGTCAAAGTAATAAACGCAGAAAAGGATTTTGATTTTTATAATCTGGATAACCTTAACCGTTTTACAGAATTTTTTCTGCATGTTCTTTTCCGGATCGGATTCAGTTTAAAGAAGAATGAATATATAGAAAATTCACTTTTAAGGATTGCTTCATTTTGTGAATATATACATCAGTATTCCTGCGGACACTCTGAAAGAGTCGGGAAATACTGCGGAAAAATAGCCTATAGATTAGGTTGGTCCAAGAATGAAATTAAAAAAATTAAAACAGCTGGAGCTCTTCATGATATAGGGAAAATATCTATTCCCTCAGATATTTTATTTAAGAAAATTCCGTTAAATGGTAAAGATTTAAAGATAATTCAAAAACATCCATTTTTATCTGCTGTTTTTTTAAAGGGATTGAATATTTTCGAAGATATAATTCCCTGGATATATCACCATCATGAAAATTATGACGGAACAGGTTATCCTATGAAAATTTCAGGAAATACAATTCCGGAAGGAGCAAGAATAATCCGAATTGCCGACACTTATGATGCGATAAGAAGTAATCGGATATATAAGGCAGGAAAAAATAAAAAAGATGCAATTGAAGAGATCAAATCTCATATTAAATATGATTTTGATCCGGATATTGCAGAAATATTCTTAAATATTTTGGAGAAAGAAAAAGATGATTAAAGCTCTAGTTGTTGACGATAACGATCAGCTTATCGAACTTTACCGCGAAGCCGGAAGTAATTACGGTATTGAAATAAAACATGCAGAATGTTTAAGCAAAGCAAGAACTATCCTGAACGATGATTCTTTTAATTTTGTTTTTCTGGATATAAAACTGAGAAATGAATGCGGATTAGATTTAATTGAGGAGATTAAAAACATTAACAGTAAAACAAAAATTATTATTATAACAGGATATAATGAATATGAATATTTTAAGAAGGCTTTTGATTCAGGAGCTGATAATTTCATTTCTAAACCGATAAGTATTAATCTAATAAAAAGTATATTTAGAACTGCTGAAAATTCCTGTAAACAGGATAACAATATTTGCCTATCCGGCAATTTGAAGTTTTTAATCAGCATTGTAAAACTGCTGAATTCCGATTCCGGATTTTCCACGATTATCACTCAACTAACCGAGGAGATAATGAATTATATCTCTTATAAAGACGGGATTTTTTTAAAATTTAATTCAAAAGAACCGTGTTTCTTTTCATTACCTGTAATTTCAGAAAAACATTCTCCTGAAATTAAATATTTAAATCAAATAGCTGATAAAATAAATTCCCTCTTATTAATCGGTGAAGTTGAAGCTGCTATCGAGCAAATACAGTTATCATTAAAAAACAATCTGCATAAATTTAAGCAAGTAATGGTTATTCCGTTAATAAGGAAATACAATCTTTTCGGGTTGTTTATTTTTAAGGAAAAGACAGAAAGGGATTTTACTCTTTTCAATAAAGATTACCTTGATCTTGTTATTCAAAATATCGGGATAGCTTTTGAGAAAGACTTACTTCTGAACAAATTAAAGGAAGAACTGGAAATTAAAGAAATGCTTGAAAGACAGCTTTTTGAATCAGGAAAATTAGCTGCAATTGGAGAGCTGGCTGCAGGTATTTCACACGAGATTAATAATCCCCTGGGAATCATTTCTGCATTTGCACAATTAATACTAAGGAAAGATTATATAGAAAAGCCGGACCGTGAACTCCTTGAAAAAATTGTTTCCGAGTCGTTAAAGGCAAGTGAAATTATACTTCGGGTTTTGAATTACTCGAGAAAAAAACCTGTTTATCAAGGTATTTCAATTCATAATGTTATTAAAAATTCCGTTTTTTTAATTCAGGAATATTTTTCGGATTTAGGAATCAGAATCTATCTGGATTTTAATGCAGAAAAAGATATTATTTATGGAAATATAATTGATTTCCAGGAGATATTTATCAATTTTCTTACAAATGCAAAAGATGCAATCGTGAAAAACGGGGAGATACGCATTTCAACAGAAAATAAGATATTAAAAAATAAAGAATTCATCAAAATAACAATATCAGATACAGGTTCAGGAATTCCTGAAGAAAAATTATCAAGGATTTTCGAACCTTTTTATACAACAAAAGAAGTCGGAAAAGGAACCGGTTTGGGTCTTTCAATTAATTTTAAAATAATAGAAAGCTATAATGGTTTAATTGACGTGGAAACGAAAGCAGGAACAGGAACAAAATTCTTCATCTATTTTCAAGCAAAAGGAGGAGACTGTGAGAAAAAAAATATTAGTGGTTGACGATGAATGCTTCATGCGCGAGGCGTTGGTAAAAGTTCTCAGTTTGGACGATTACAATATTCTTATGGCGGAAAACGGATTTAAGGCTATTGAAATTCTTAGGAAGGACGATGTTAGTCTTGTGGTAACAGATATTCTTATGCCTGATTGCGACGGTTTTTCACTTTGTAACTGGATTCGTGAATGGAAACCCGAGGTCAAAGTAATTTTCATTACTGCGTATGTCGGTGAAAATTTCAACGCAAAGATAGAATCGCTTAAACCGGATGGATATATTTATAAACCTTTTACGATAGACAGGTTTTTAACCATCTGCAAAAACAGCTTAAATTCTTAGCGGGAGATGATAATGAAAAAAAATATTCTTGTTATCGATGATGTTCCTGAAATAGGGGAAACGTTCAGAAATATATTTCAAGAAGGCAGCTTTAATATAATAGCGAAATATAACGGGATTGAGGGTATTAAATCTGTAAATAATGAAATTGATCTGATCGTGTCCGATGTTAAGATGCCTGGAGCGGACGGATTTGAAGTATTAAAGTATACAAAGGAAAAGTTTCCGGGAATCCCCATAATTATAATTACCGCTTTCGGAGATATTACAACTGCTGTAAAGGCCGTCAAATCGGGAGCTTATGACTTCATTCCAAAACCTTTCAATATTAATGAACTTGAAAATACTGTCAGACGTGCGTTGGAAAGCGGGAAAAAAAGAAGTTCAACGAAAAACAATCTTCCTGAAATTATTGGAAAGTCTGAAAAGATGCTGAAGATTCTCGAATTCCTGGATACGGTAAAAGATACGGACACCACTATAATTATATACGGTGAATCAGGCACAGGAAAAGAGCTTATTGCACAGCGTATCCATGATATCAGTTTAAGAAGCAATGAGAATTACATCACGGTCAACTGCGGCGCAATTCCTTTTAATCTTCTGGAATCGGAATTGTTCGGATATGAAAAGGGTGCTTTTACGGGAGCCAATACAGAAAAACCTGGTTTGTTTGAGACAGCTTCAGGCGGTTCTATTTTTCTTGATGAAATAGGTGATTTTCATCCAATGCTTCAGGTAAAGCTCTTAAGAATAATTCAGGAAGGGATGTTCTACCGACTGGGAGCCGTAAAACCAACTAAAGTAAACACAAGAATAATCGCAGCTACAAATAAAAATATACAGGAGATGGTTTTAAGAGGTGAATTTAGAGAAGATCTTTACTACCGGTTAAATATTCTCCCTGTTTATATTCCTCCCTTAAGAGAACGAAAAGAAGATATCCCTGAATTAATTGGGTATTTCATGGTGAAGCATAACAAAATCTTCTCTTCCGATATTAAATTCAGCAGTTCACTTATAGATAAAATGATTCAGTATGAATGGCCGGGAAATATTCGTGAACTCCAGAATGCCGTGGAACGTATCTACCTATGTAATAGAAAAAAGAATATTATAGAAGCTGATGACGTCCCTCTGGATTTAATATTGATAAACTCAGTAAATAAAACATTTTCAGAAGATGGAGATCTGAATTATATACGTATGAAGAAATCTGTAATTTTTAAATTTGACGTTAATTACCTGAGTAAATTATTAAAGCAATCGAATGGAAATCTTTCAAAAGCTTCGAGAACCTCGGGAATAGAACGGAAAAACCTCTTCGAAAAAGTAAAAAAATACAGAATAAGTCCAGATTTATATAGAAACTAATTTATTCTTCTAATGATTTTTCATTATCTGAAAGGACGTAGAAATCCTCCATATAATACATAAGATCTACCTGAAATATTTTATTATTGAATTATTATCGAAAATTTTGTATAATAAATATGAAGATACCATTGATATCGGGAGAGGGAGCTGAGGCCGAAGAGAATAATTTACAATAGAAGATTGAATTATATTTTCATTGTCAAGTATTAACAATACTTGTGCGATAATTAGTAACTCCATAATAAATTCAAGTATCATAAGACAGTAACACAATATACCATTTTTCATTCTTACTTAAAAATATAATATATACTTGCCCGGCAATTTAATTTATTTCTTGATTATTTTATATAGGTATGCATTATCAAGTTTCTTTTCCTGTTCAAAATGACTGTGTAAATATTGTCCGCAATTACTGCCGATTTTGTTCTCTTCCAATTCGCCTATACTCAGAATGACTTCATAACCAATCTCTTCAAGCCTTGCAATAGTCTCATATTCCCCCGAATAACCCGGTTTAACATAGGAAACCATCCCGTTCTTTTGTGCTTGGTAAGTGGGGTTAATCGGGGTTATCTTTACCAGGAATTTATCCGGATTAAAATACTTAGAGAGTATTTCAGGATCTAAAGGTGAATCCTCAGCACGGGCAAAGTTTAAGGTAATCTTCCTGTCTCCGGTTTTGAAGAATTCCCCGCCCAATCCGGCCAGTTCCGCAAAAGATAATTTTGGAATCGGAATCAGCGTATCCCTCAACTTCTGATCAGTAGTATGGATAGAAAATTGAAGCTGGAATTTCCCTGAATGATAATATTTATCTTTAATCTTCAGCAATTCTTTAAAAAATCTTTCAGAACCTTTTGGAGCAATCGTAGAAATGGAAGGAATCAATCCGGGAGCTTCAAACTGTTCAGGTAAAGAATTCAAAACGGATAAAACCTCTTGATTCAAAGCCGGTTCCCCCATCCGCGAAAACTGAATCTTGAATTTCTTAACCGGAACCTTTTTATCAGGATAATATTGGGAAATTAATAAATCAATCTGAGCAAGCATTTCTAAGGCAGTTAATTTCCCCCCATAACTCAATCCTGCGTCACAGAATGAACACCCTACCGGACACCCGTACAGAGTACTGATAACCAGCACCCACTTTTCACCCCTGGGATATGGCGGTTGTGTTGACTCAACAAACTCAACCTGTTTTCCGGATTTGAACTCGGCAACATAAACTGAAGCAATTTCATTATGACTAGTCTTTCCAATCACTTTCATTATTCTCAATCCCGATCTTTATTATACATATAAAATGTCATTGCAGATCGAACTCCATCTCCGGCTGCAATGGGAGCCTGGCGAAGTGATCCTTGATGAACATCGCC
>JAQVHJ010000046.1 GCA_028696285.1 bacterium | reverse complement strand
CGCCACTGCGGGAATTGAAAACGTTTTTCAGAAATTTCGACGCAATGAAACTGGTCTTAACAATACTTCTTGTAAGAACGCCTTTCTCCTCAACCTTTTTATCAATACCTGCCAGGATTTTATCAAAAAGCAACGGCACACCAAGAAATATCGTTACCTCGGTCATTTTAATATCTTCAAGAATTTCATTTGGCCTGAACGATCTTGCGCAGGAGAATGATGTCGCACCCGAAACAGATCCAAGGAAACCGCAGGTAAAGGCAAATACATGGTTCATTGGAAGGATCAGGTAAACGCAATCTTTTATTCCTATATCAATCCACTCCCTGACGAGGATAATATCCCTTGTGAAATTTTTATGAGTCAATTGAACACCCTTTGCAAGGCCTGTCGTTCCTGAGGTAAATATCAAAGATGCGAGGTCCGATTCTTCAGGATGTTCAATGGGAATATTAGGAAACTCCATTCCAAATATACTTGAAAGACTCGGTATCTCTTCGTCTTCCTTTTCAAAACCGAAGTTTATCAGTAATTCAATGTCCGGAATCTCTTCCATATAATCGGTTAAGTCTTTTAAATATTTCAACTCTGCAATAATACATTTTGTTTCAGAAAATCTGAGGATATGAAGAATTTCTGGGAGAGGAAGCGTTTTATCAATGGGAACAACCACTCCCCCAAAATTGATAACAGATAGATATGAAATTGCCCATTCGGGTGAATTAGAACCCAAAACAGCAATCCTGTCTCCCTTCTTTAAACCTTTCGAAATTAAAAATCTTGTCAGGGTATTTATCATCATGTCCGCAGTTCTGTATGAAATCCTGAAGACTTCTTCTTCTTTGACCATCCTTACAAAATCACCATCAGGATTAGTCTTAAGTGCAAGATGAAAAATATCCGGTAATGTCTTACAACTTTTTAAACTCATAAATATGCTCCTTTATCCATTACTCTTTCCTTTGAATTTATATTATACTTTATTTAATATGATTAATCAAGTTTTTTTTAGGGAAATTTTTCGGCAATTTAAAAAGTTTAACCACACTTTGAATATACTTTGTTTTTCCCCTTGGTAAATATTACTTTTTACGCAATATACACCGTTCCTTCGATTTCTACACAAATTTTAAGGGAAAAACTGTCTTATTTAAACTTGACATAATCAAATAAATCTGTTATACTATATAATAATAAAAAGGAGGAGTTCCGTTTTATGCAGAACTCAATACAGTTAGAACAGCAGATAGAAAAACTAATTAAAATTGCCATATCTCTTACCAGTGAGCATAACCTTGAGAAACTTCTTAACAATATTGTTACAGAAGCAAGAAGCTTTACCAATTCAGATGCCGGGTCTCTTTATATCAAGGAAGGCAATGAACTCGTTTTCATGATCAGCCAGAATGATACTATCAAAAACCGGGATGGTGTTGAAGCAGAGAAAAGCGCGTATAAAAAGTTCACATTACCCATTAACAAGAAGAATCTCGCAGGATATGTGGCTTTCACCGGAGACATATTAAATATTCCCGATGCATATAACATTCCTGACAATGTTGAATATTCACATAAAAAGGATTTTGATAAGCAGTATAATTACCGTACGGTTTCAATGCTGATTATTCCCATGAAGGACAATGAAGGTAAGATTACCGGGGTTCTTCAATTAATCAACTCAACGGAGAACGGGAAACCTGTTCCATTCAAGAGGGAGTTCGAAAATCTGATTCTGTCAATGGCTTCCCAGGCTGCCGTTGCAATTAACAACGCAAAGTTAACCGATGGAATTAAAAAGGCGCATTATAATACAATCATTCGATTAGCTGTAGCAGCAGAATACAAGGACGAAGACACCGCCCTGCATATTAAAAGAATGAGTGAATATTCTGCAGTAATTGCAAAAGGCGTGGGGCTCTCGGAATCTGAAGTTGAAACAATCAAGTTCGCAAGCCCTATGCACGACATCGGGAAAATCGGAATACCCGACAGAATCCTTTTAAAACCCGGGAAATTAGATGCAGAGGAATGGGAAGTAATGAAATCTCATACAACTATCGGGGGAGATATTCTCAAGAATCCCGATTCTGACATAATAGAAATCTCAAGGAAAATTGCTCTATCTCATCATGAAAAGTATAATGGGAAGGGATATCCGTTAGGAACCGGCGGGGAAGAGATTCCCCTCGAAGGAAGGATCGTTGCTCTTGCTGATGTGTTCGATGCTCTCTCTTCAAAAAGGCCATACAAAGATCCGTGGCCCCTTGAAAAGATTATCAATCTGATCAAGGAAGAAAGAGGACAGCAATTTGACCCGAAAATTGTTGATACTTTCTTTGAAAAATATGAAAATATAATGGAAATTTATAATGAATTTAAAGATGAATAAAATCGCGGGAGGTTTTCAATGGCCATAAAAAATTATCTTGAAGATATTGTAAAGGAACTTGTAGCAACAGAAGCGCAAAAGGATCCTGAATTAAAAAACTCGAAGACTCTACAGGAAGATGTTATTGCCTATACTTTAAATCATCTTAAACCGAAATATGCAAGAACAAGAAAGGGGTACATCTTAACTGAAGTTGAACTCAATTCAGAACAGCTGCGCGCTGAAATCCTTGTTGAGGTTCTGAAAGCAATCAAGATTGTTAAAGAGAATCCGAAGGGAATAACCAATAACGACGAAGACTAACCAGAAAAATCCGTCCGGAAATTTTAGTTTTAAATTAAGGAGTAAATATGAAGTATATCATAATTGGTAATGGTGTTGCCGGAGATTCTGCAGCATTAGCCTTGAGGGATGCAGATGGTAAAGCCGAAATTCAGATTTTTACGGAGGAATCAATTCCATTCTATTACAGGCCAAGATTAATCGATGTAATTAGCGGGGAGATCGAATTAAATAAAATAATCATTCATAATAAAGATTTCTACAAAAAGAAAAATATCGAACTTTTCCTGAACACTAAAGTAATCTCTCTGAACATCGGAAATAAAACGATAACAACTGCTTCAGGACAAGATTTTAATTTTGATAAACTATTAATTGCTTCGGGAGGCTACTCTTTTATTCCTCCGATCCCGGGAGTAGAGAAAACGGGTGTCTTTTCTTTGCGCGATGCAAAGGACTCAAAACAAATCCTTGAATATCTCAAGAGCGTTAAAAATGTAATTATTATCGGGGGCGGGCTATTGGGATTAGAGACCGCAAACTCTTTTGTTAAACAAGGTAAAACTGTTTCGGTTATTGAGTTCTTTGAAAGATTACTTCCAAGACAACTGGATAACGGCGGTGCGCTAATTCTAAGAAAAGAACTGGAAGAGAAAGGATTTAATTTCTATCTGAATGAAACAACAGAATCAATTTCAGGAGAAGATACCGCTACAGGGATTAAAACAAAATCAGGGAAAGATATTCCCGGTGAATTAATATTGATCTCCGCAGGGGTCAGGTCACATCTCGAACTGGTTAAAAATACTGACATAAAAACAAACAGGGCAATTGAAACCGACTCCTTTATGCAGACATCCGTTCCGGATATATTTGCTGCAGGTGATTGCGCAGAAGTAAAGGGAGTCGTTTATGGTATATACCCACCTGCAAAAGATCAGGGTAAAGTTGCAGGACTGAACATGTCCGGAAAACAAACAGAATATTCCGGGACAATCTCTTCTCATAAATTAAAGGTGGTTGGCATCGACCTGTTCTGTATCGGAAAATTAGATATGGAAAATAAACTTGAATCTAAAATGATTGAGAATCCCGGTAAATTCATTTATAAAAAGGCATTTATTGAATCAGAAAAGATTGTCGGTGCAATGCTTTTAGGAGATCTGAACGGCGCGCAGGAGATTGAACAGGCAATAACACGCCGGGAACCGTTTAGTAATGTTGAAGAATTCTTCAAAGAATAAATTTATTCTTTGCAAAAATAAAAGATTTAATTTTATTTAATTACCTCCTATGAAAAAAAAAGATGCAAAAAACATTCCAAGCACAATTATTTCTGACGGGGTTTTATTTAAATATACTCTCAGAATCAGTTATAAAAGTAAATATATTCGAATAACTATTGACGATAAAAAAGATGTTATCTTAACTGTTCCGTATTATGTACCGATAACTGAAGGCGAAAATTTCCTGAAGAAAAAAATACCATGGCTCAAGAAAAAAATCAATCAAATAGATTTAAAGATGGAGAATATTGAAGATTACCGCGGGGAAGTCTGGAAAAAAATTCTGTTTCTCGGCAAGGAATATACTATCGATATCGTTTTTATCGAAGGAGAGAAAACCGGTTTTTTCTTAGAAAATAATTTAATGATATTCTACGTTCAAAAAGACGATATTCCAATAAGAAATCAAATAATCACTATCTTAACAGAAACTGCACAAAGGGAATTGTATTTCAGGACAGTCAAGCTTTCGGAGATAATGGACCTCTCCTTTAATAAAATCACGGTAAAGGACCAGAAAACTTTATGGGGAAGCTGCTCCCCCGATAATAACCTGAACTTTAACTGGCGACTAATCATGTGCCCATTACCTGTTTTAGAATATATAATTATTCATGAACTGGCTCATATAACTGTCAAGAACCATTCGAAAAGATTCTGGAATATTGTAACCCGGTTCTGTCCTGAATATAAACTTCACCAGCGCTGGTTAAGGGAACATCACCATCTCTTGCGGGTATAATTATATTTTTTTCATTTATTACTTGATTTTATTACGTCTATGTGGTATAATAACATTTTAAAATTATTTAAAATATTATGGACGAAACTAAAAATATCTCCCTGGAACTTGAAAAATACTGCAATGAGAAGAATGCATATCTCTTCAAAGAGAATATTCAGATATCATTCTCAATAAAGAACCGTTTGGTTGAACTGAATAAGATTCGATTAGACTCCGGGAAAGCCGCACCATTCTCAAGAATAAAGAAACAGAACAACGCCTGGGATCTATATTTCAGGAAGGGTAACGGCTGGACTTCCCCTAAAGAGTTTCAGGAGATTCCATCCATAATAAACGCCCTGATACTAATAGAAAAAGACAACAACAATCTCTTCTGGTAATAAAATCATTCTTTATAATCGGATATAAAATTGAGGAAGCCATATAAAACTTCCATAATTCTGTAGGTCAAGAATGTGTTCTTATCCTTTTTGATTCGGGCGTTTATTTGCATATAAAAATCAATCGTTTTTTTATGCGCATGCTCCTCTAAGTTAGCAACCCTGAAGAAAAAAATAAAAAAAATTAACCAGGTTCTTACCTGTTTTCCCTTGAAAAAAGCAGAAAATTATGTTATTATTTAATATAATAAAACAAGAGGAAAAAAATGATTGACAAGTTTGCCGGATTTTATATTGATGAGATCTCCGGGGAGCATAAGAGAATCATTTCAAAGTTAACCTCTGTGTTCAAGAAAAAGGAGTGGGTGAAGGGAATCCTTCTTGAAGGTTCTTATGCAGATGAAAACATTGAAAAAGATATCTTTTCCGACGTAGATATTTGTATAGTCATTAAAAAAAACAAGAAGGAATTTGTTGAAGGCGCGATAAAAGCCCTGATAAAGGAATTTACCGAACCTCATTTCTTTCATCAGACCCAAGGAGCAGGTTTATGCTACTCTATCTGGGTTCTCCCGTTTATCAGAGTAGATCTTTCGTTCTGTGAAATTAATGAGATCAGCCCTAAATTAAAACTGAATAAACATGTGAAAATTTTATTTGATATAAATAACCAATTGAAAAATCACTTTAAAAATAAGAAAACACTTCTGTCAAGAATAAAACTTGAGAGGTTATTGGAATTAGATGCCATGTTCTGGATGATGGTTTTCTTTATCTATACAAAGATTGAGAAAAATAATTTTTGCGCGGTTTACGACGGATTCCATTTTATCGTAGTAAAAATACTTTTAAAACTACGAAAATTAGATTACACTTCCCCGCCCTCTCTTCAAATCCATAATCTAATGAAAAAAGATCCTTTTTTATATAAGGAGATGGAGATTATTCTTGACTTCCCTAACGAACCGATAGATAGTTTATTAAGATCAATCATCCTCTATAAGAGCTTATTAAAACGTATTCTGAAACAGGAAGGACTGAAGTTTGACCCGAAAGCGGAAGAAGTCGTTCTGCGAATAATTCAAAGAGGGCTCATTACCAGAACGAAGAGGTGGATTTAATCATGAAGCACAATCATTATTTTATTTCTTTCAGGATGAGTATTCTCTCCGCATTTTTTTTCCTTCTCTTTTTTTCCGCGGGACTAATCACATTTTTCTCTTACTTTAACGCCCTCTCAACAATGAATGAGACAAGCATGGAATTAATAGAAAACGTTTCATCCCAGGCAATTGAAAAGACTATCAATCACCTGTCTCCTGCAAAAGAAATGTCATTCTTAATTTCAAATTTATTCCCCGGAGAAACTGTCCTTCAAGATAATTTTGATCAGTTTGAACAAATTTCGATCAGTTCAATGGAAACTTATCCCCAGTTAGAGGCGATTAACTTCGGATTTTTAAATGACAATTTCTATATGGTTAAAAGAGATGAAGATGGAACATTCTCAACAAAGATAATAAGAAGAGATGTTGAAAAGCCCTATGTTGAATGGCGGTATCGCAATGAAGCCGGAAAGGTTATTAACACGGAGATTCATTACAAGCCGGATTATAAGCCGACTGAACGCCCGTGGTTCATCGGAGCAATTCAAACTAAATCTTTCTTTATGAGTGATGTTTATATTTTCTTTACCGATAAGGTTCCGGGAATTACAATAGGACATCCCGTTTTTGACAAAGAGAATAACATATTGGGCGTCTTAAGCTATGATATCTCTTTGGCAGGTATATCGAGATTCCTTCAAACTCTAAAAATCGGCAAGAATGGGAAAGCATTCATTCTTAATGATAAAAAAGAGATTGTCGCGCATCCGGAGCAGAATTTTATCTCTGTTAAAATCAATGATGACGGAACCCCGGCCCTAAATCTAATATCTGAAAAAAAAGATTCGGTTGAATTTCATCTTTTTGACCTTTATAATAAAATGTATCCGGGTCTTGAAAAAAATGGTAATGAACTTAAACTTAATCACAAGGGTGAAAATATAATAGGATACTTCTTCTCATTTCCGGAGGAATTCAGAAAAAATTGGACTGTTGCTGTTTATGTTCCCGAAAATGATTTTATCGGACCAATTAAACGGAACTTCCGAATTAATCTTTTGCTTATAGGCCTTATCTTCGTCATTGCAATCCTTCTATCTGTTTTCTTCTCCAACATGATTACCAAGCCGATTAATTTGGCAGCAGATGAACTGCATAGGATTAAAAAATTCAATCTTAGCAATACATTTACCCCCTCTTCTTTAATAAAGGAAATTTATTTATTCGAGAATGATATTTGTGAAATGAAAAACGGCCTTGAAAGTTTTGAAAAATATCTCCCGGAGATGGTTATAAAACACCTTTCCGAAAATGATATTGAACAACAGGCCATAACTGATATCCCTGAAATAACCGTGCTGTTCTCTGAAATAGAAGATTTTTCCCTGATGACAAAAAAATACGAAAAAGAAGTTCTTGTTCAGCATCTAAATGAATATTTTGATCTTATGACTGATGAGATAAAGGAAAACTACGGGATTCTTGATAAATTTGTCGGGGATTCGATCATGGCTTTTTGGGGAGTGGAAAAAGAAGACAGCTTGCATATCCAAAGAGCCGTAACCGCAGGTTTAAATTGTATCGACAGAAATGATGTTGCAATCTCCCGTTCAGAGATAACATTTAAACCCACTTTTAAAACAAGAATAGGTATTCATTCAGGCCCTGCCCTTGTGGGAAACATTGGAACAAAGAACAGATTGAATTATACCGCCATAGGCGAAACAATTAAACTGGCTTATATCGTTGAAAGAATTAATAAGCTGTATTTGACAAAAATTCTTATAACTCATACTACTGCAAAATCATTAAAAGGAAGTTTCCCCACACGTTTCATTGACCGGATAATCATTAAGGGTAGAGATGAAGGAATAGATTTATTTGAACCGATTCTCCCTGATAAGTTCTCAGATGTAATGAAAAATATATCTTCACTGTCTCTCGATGCTTTTGAATTTTATAAAAATAGGGATTGGGAAAATGCCGAAAAAATTTATCGGAAAATTTTAGAATTGAAACCAAATGATACTGTTGCCAAAATCTTTATTGAAAGAATAAAAGCATTTAAAAATACACCGCCGGGTAGTGACTGGAAAGCAACCCTTAACTTTTCTTATATTTAATGAAAAAGCATTCATATGTCACATCTTTTGAATTGATTCGGAAAAAAGTTCTCGAACTCAGCATCGGCAATAAAGTTGAAGAGCACTTAAAAATAAGAACCGAGTTGAATCCTGCACAACTTGAAGACAAAACCGTTTTTAAAAGAATGTGCGCGGTTATTCTTTCCTCCGGGTTCAATGCTTCTATTGTTAAGAATATGTGGGACCAATTAAAAACTGAATTCAATGATTTCGATTTTACTGTTTTGAAGGATTGGGGACCGGAGAAGATTGAAATACTGATGAAAAATGAAAAAGTAATAAGAAATAAAAATAAAATTCGCGCAATCATTCACAATGCAAAAGTATTCAATAATCTTATTCATAAGCATCAAGGTTTTAATAAATTTCTTCAAGAGAATAAAGACCCGGAACTATTGTTCATTTCAATTCGCGATTCCTTTTACTTTCTCGGAAGTATCACAACATTTGATTTCTTAAAGAGAATCGGATTGAACTATATTAAACCCGACATTCACGTTCGAAGATTATTCCACAGGTTAGGCTGGATCGATTCAATGAAGGAAACAAATAAGAATCTGTCAACAATATTTAAAATTGCGGAATACATAAGCACGGAAACAGGTTTTAATCTAAATTATATCGACGGTGTTTTCTGGCTTTTCTGTTCCGGTTATAAGGAAGTTATGACAGGTCCAATCTGCTGCGCTATCCCGAAATGTACGGAATGTTATGTAAAGCATTGTAAATATAGAAAGGAAAATAATGGATAATAACGACTTATTCTTTTCAGAAAAAAAGGAAGTTAATAAATTTGCCCCCCTTTCAGAAAGGATGCGCCCGCAAAATATCGATGAGGTGGTAGGACAGGAAGAACTTCTCGGATCGGGAAAACCTTTACGACTTTCTATTGAAAACGATGACCTGCCTTCAATAATATTCTGGGGGCCGCCCGGAAGCGGGAAAACCTCAATCGCAAATGTAATAAAGAATAAGACCTCATCATTCTTCCTCCATTTTTCTGCAACAAATACCGGGGTGAAAGAGATTAAAGGTGTTATTGACGAATCAAAACACCGAATGGCAATGCTTAAGAAAAGAACGATTCTTTTCATGGATGAGATACACCGATACAATAAAAGTCAGCAGGATATTTTCTTGCCTCATATTGAGGACGGTACAATTATTTTTATCGGGGCAACAACTGAAAATCCGTCATTTGAAGTAAATGCTGCACTTCTGTCAAGAACAAAGGTTTTCATTCTCAATCCTTTAACAGAGGATAATATTCTCGATCTTTTAACCCGGGCCATAGAAGATAAAGATCGCGGGTTAGGGAGATACAAGATTAAATATGACTCATCTGTTTTAAAGAAATTTATTCAGGCTTGTGCAGGGGATGCAAGAACTGCAATTGATTCTCTGGAATTTGCAGTCAATCTGCAGAAAAATATTCAAAAGGACCAAATCATTTTAACTGAACAAATTTTAAAAGACGCTCTCCAGAAAAAAATACTTAAGTATGATAAAGACGGGGAAGAACACTATAACATTATCTCTGCCCTTCATAAAAGCCTGCGGGGATCAGATGTTCAGGCTTCCTTATATTGGCTGGGAAGAATGATTGAGGCAGGAGAAGATCCTTTATATATCGGAAGAAGATTAACCCGGTTTGCTTCCGAAGATATTGGCAATGCAGATCCCCAGGCCTTGATCCTTGCTATTGCTGTAATGCAGACTATTCATTTTATCGGGTTGCCGGAATGCAACAATGCTCTCGCTCAGCTGGTCATCTATCTTGCGACTGCACCTAAAAGCAATTCTGTTTATATCGCATATGGAAAAGTGAAAAAAGTGATTTCAGAAACAGGCGAGATTCCCGTACCATTGCATATCAGAAAC
>JAQVHJ010000045.1 GCA_028696285.1 bacterium | reverse complement strand
TAAGAAAAAATATTTAATCCGCTGAATCAGGCGAATCCCTGTTTGAATGGATTTAATGGAGTTCTTTAATTAACTTCTGAAGAGAAGAGAATACTCTTTTTTACAGGGATTAAAAGATTAAAGGGATTTCTTATATAAGAAAAAATATTTAATCCGCTGAATCAGGCGAATCCCTGTTTAAAGGATTTATAGAGTTCTTTAATAAACTTCTGAAGAGAAGAGAATACTTTTTTACAGGGATTAAAAGATTAAAGGGATTCTTATTAATAAGAATAGATATTTAATCCGTTTAATCAGGCGAATCCCTGTTTAAAAAATATTTAATTATATCTTTTGGTTAATCAATGTTATATAAAAAGGAGTTCAATAATGATTTCAAGAAAGGTCATCTCTTGGTTTTTACTGTTATGTTTCTTTCTTACTTTCCAGTTCTATTTCCCTGGCCGTGCTTCAGCGGAGGAAAAGAACGATATTGGTGATTTCGAGCCTTCTGATAATTATGAAGAGGTTCTTGAGTCTGAGTCAGCCCCGGAACCTTCGCCGTCCGGGGAGAAGAAGGTTCTCCAATATATCTTCGGTGTAAATAACCTGGGTGTATCCGAAGATGACCTGCGTTCCGGGAAATTGTATTTGATCTATGATGAGAATGATTCCGAACGGTATCCGAGCCCTGTTATTTTCCAGATGAAAAAGAGACTTGGTAACTTCTTAAAGATACAGTATTCCAATTATTACGATGAATCTCTTTCAGATAATCCCAATCTCTGTATTGACTGGGGTATTACTTCCTGTAGAGAGGCCCTTAATCTTAATATTGATATTACCGAAAACGGGTACTACGACGATTCCTTCGCTCAGGCATTGGATGTTTATTCAAAGTTTAAGATGTCAAGATACGGTCTTGAACTGAAGAATTACGGGAAATCCGGGAAATTCACAAAGGATAATATCGATTACATTCCCCCTGTACAGAATCTCGGAAGCTACCATGACTCCGTTAATATTGTAAGCGGTAATTTCACGGATTCGAATGTGGATATCTCACTGCTGGGGCATATGCCTGTTGTTATTGCCAGAACCTATGACTCTCAGGTGGAGAAGAATAATTCCTTCGGCTACGGCTGGACTATGAACTATGAAAAGGAGATTTTTACCACTCACCAGATCATTAAGGTAGAGGGTACTGATCCCCCGAGATTTATTATGAAGAGAAAACTGATCCTTCAGGATGGTTCCGGGCGCGGTACAGCTTTTTCATCTGAAACAGGTTCTCTCATTCCTCCCGATTTTGATTTCAATTCCATTGGCGGGACTTATCTTCCCCCTAATTTCCCGACTGCTTATGAACAGGTTAAGGTTGAAGAGTTTGAAGGGGTTCCCGGGTGTTTTGTTGTGTATTACAAGAATGGTCTCCGCGAGGTGTTTAAGAGGTACCAGGGCTCAATAAGTTATCAGGATAATACTTCGGAGACGGTTCATAAGACCCTGTTATGGAAGGTTCTGGACAGAAACGGGAATTCTCTTGAAATCAATTATGACTCCGAATTGAAGATTTCGTCGATAGTCAATAGTGACGGGAACTCGGTTTCATTCTTTTATAACAGCAGTAAACATGTAACTAAGGTTCAGGATAATTACGGGAGATTTATAAGTTACGGTTATAATGATTCAGGCGACCTTACGGAGTTTACGAATATAGGCGGGATTAAGACGGAGTACGATTACTGGTTCTGGACAGTTTCGGACTCGGTCGCAAATACATTCTCATCGCATAACCTCAGAAGTATTACATTCCCGAACTCGTCCTCGGTCTCGATTGAATATGAAAATGCAAATACCTCCGTTTCTGCGTTCATGGTTGATAAGCCGGATCGTGTAAACCGCATCACTTTCCCATCCGGGAAATCGTCCGTTTTCACATACAATTCCCCGAATCCTGATCAAACGAAGGTAAGCAGTGTTCTTGAAGCGGGTGTATTCAGTTATGTTGATTATAACCTTGACTATGTCTATACCTACACTTCCGACTACGGTATTACGACGGATGTTTCATATGAACTGGTTCAGGTATTCAATCCGTTCAGAACCCGGTCTCTTACGGGGGATGAGGAGTTCCCGGATATCGGGGGGACGGGTGAGGTATCGAGGATTACGCTTGATTCGGAGAATAATGTCAATAAGGTGTATGACAGGCGTCCGGAGTTCCCGGAACTTGCAACGACGATAGACCATGACACGCGGCATAACCCGATTACCATTACCTCAAAGACAGGAGACCTTACCGGCTTTGATTATGATGATGCGGGGCGTTTGATTAAGCAGACGGATGCTCGGGGGAATATGACGGAGTATGTGTATGACGATGAGACCTGGAACCTTGTTAAGGTTATAGATGCGAACGGGAACGAAACGGTCTTTGATTATAACGATACGGGTGATATGATTCGGAAACAGGATTCGGACGGGTTTGAATACTATTACAGCTATGACGGTTTAGGGAATATGGTCTCCATATCCCGGACAGGGACTCTGGAAGGGAATACGGTTACGCTTACGGTTAATTATACCTATGATAATTACGGGAACCGTCTTACTGCAACGGACGCGAAGGGTAACCTGACGGAGTATGTTTATGACGGGCTTAACCGTTTGATTGAGGTTAAGAATCATAACCAGGGCTCGGTGTATCATACGTATTATGCATACGACGAGATGGGGAACAGGGTCTCTGTTACGGATGCAAATAACCATGCTACATATTACGATTACGATGAGTCGGGACGGTTAATCAAGGTGCGGATGCCGGAGGGGACGGAGAAGAGTTATGAATATAACTGTTTCGGGAATATAACAGGGTTCACAGATCCGAACGGTATTACAACGAAGTATATTTATGACCATTTTGATACATTGCGCGTGAAGGAGAAGAGGTACTACTACAATGACCCGGACCTGGGGACGGTATTGGATTATAAAGTGATATATGACTATGACGAAGAGGGGAACCGAATTCTTTCCGATGAACCGGATCTTAGAAAGGTCATTAAGTTTGATGAGGAGAGCAGGATAACCGAGATTCAGACTCTGTACAAGGCGGATGAAAAGACAGCATCGGTAAAATATTCCTATGACAAGACAGGCAACCGTTCGGGTATGGCGCCTTCGCATTTAATTGATGAACCGGGACCTGCGGAGGTTACGTACGGGTACGATAAACTGAACCGTTTGGTTTCAATTGAGTATCCGGGCTTGGGTACGGTCGGGTACGAGTACTTCGACTGCTGTAATCTGAGGAAGAAGGTTGTATATCCGAATAACAGTTATACGGAGTATGCCTATGACGATTTTAAGAACCTGAAGGTCTTGACAAATTATAACGAAAGTGGTATAATGATTTCAAGTTACAGTTATGATTACGATGAAAACGGGAACAGGACGAAGATGACGGAAGGCGTTAAGAATCAAACAAGCCCGGGTTATTCAATTCAGGATACTGAATACGGTTATGACGGCCTGAATCAATTGACTTCGGTCAGGTATTTTGAATCGCCGTATGAGTATGAGACGCATTCATATAACTATGATGCGGTCGGGAACAGGATGTCCGAGAATGTTTCAAGGACGGTAGCAGCCCAGACTACATTGTTATATACCGAGAACTATAACTATGATAATGAGAACCGGTTATTGTCAATGGTTCACGGGACATTTACACAGCCCCAGTGGAAGAACTCATATCAATATGATGAGAACGGAAATATGGTAACGGATCAGAGGTATAAATACAGAATGCTGTTTCCTCCCGGATGGATACTTCAGTCGGAGAAATATTATGGTTATAACTACAATAACCAGATGAATTCGGCCTGGGATCCCGCGGGGATAGAGGCGTATTACAACTTCTCCGAGGATGGTGAGCGTTTGAGCAAGCGTACAAAGTACTGGGACGGATATCAAATCGGTGAAGAGGTGGAAAACTATCTGTACGACTTTGATGACGCAGTAAGGGATTATAATAAAGATTGGAACCTGAAGAAGGTCTATTACAGGGGAGCCAGTATAGATGAAGTGCTTGTGGATTATGACTTTGATACACAGCAATGGCGGTATTATTATTCCGATGCCCTCGGTTCAACTCGTCAGCTTTGTGACGAGAATGGCAACATACTCCAGAAATTCGACTACGATGCTTGGGGAACAATGAAAAATATCAATCCTGAGTTATATACAGAGAAAGGTGAGGTTCAGGGAGCTGTGGATATGAGTGTGGATGAAAATACATTTGAATTAGATGTAGTGCAATCAGGGTTAATTATGTTAAATATAGATATCTTCAATACAGGAGAGGAGAATTCTGCTCTTGAATATGCGGTGTTCACGAGTACAGACGCCGCAGGAGTGGAGATAGAGAATGACAAGGGATTCATATCAATGAACGATTCGAAGACTGCGGTTGTTTATATTAATCCCGATTACATTGAAGAAGGCACAAGCAGTTTCGATCTAATCGTCAACTCGAACGGACAGACCGGGGAATCGTCACAGACGTACAAGGTGATCATTAATAAGTACTATTCAAGTTATTATCAGGACTGGTCTTTCCCCGAAGAAAAACCAACTGTCATGAATAAACCAGTGGTTTTGACACGCTATACATACACAGGACGCGAGTACAATCGAGAAACAGCACAATACTATTATAGAGCCAGGACATATATGAGCGGGATAGGGAGGTTCACGGGGAAGGATCCGTGGACTTGGCAACCTGATGATGAAAGGATAATATTTTTAAAAATTAATGGTGCTCATATACGTTATTATTTTGATTTGAAAAGTAATTTAATAACATATTGTTTAAATAATTCAATTGTTAACAAAGATAATATTGGAAAAGATATCATAAATTGTCTTAGAGGTAAGTGGCAGAAACAGGTTGGCAAAGATTGGCAAAAGATAAAAGGTGTGTATAATAAAGTAGCAACCACAACAGGAATTGCAGGTGGAATAGTAACTGTTGTTGAATATGTAGCAAATATAGGAACTGAAAATCCCGATGCAATGCTTGGACTAGCAGGAGTTGCAGCGGGAGTTGCAGCAGTAACACCTTTAGATGAGATCGCTGTTGGTTTAGTAATTGGAGGTACAGCAATTTGGGTTACTGGACAAGTATCATATGAAGCTGGAGAAAAAATGGAGGAAATAGGAGATGAAAATATTCGAAAACACTGTAAATGAAAAGTTTCGTGATAATATTGATAAGATCATAAAAAATATAAATATATTGATAATTGGGAATTCAGGAATAATATTTGGAATATTAATTTCATTTAATTTTAATATTATGTTAAATAGATATTTTTTATTTTTTTTAGTAATAACTAATATAGCTTATTCTATAATAATGTTTATATCAATTAAATATTTAGAAAATTCAAAATCATTATTAAATATCATAAGTAATATTTTATTATATTTTGTTGTTATATATCTTTTAATAATAATGACGATTAGTATATTAAATATTTTTTATTTATGATTTTATTTAAATTAAAATAAAGTATACAAAAGAATGTGTAAATTTTTTGTTAAAAAATATTTCGGTTATAACTACAATAACCAGATGAATTCGGCCTGGGATCCAATGGGTTTTGAGGCATACTATAACTTCTCCGAGGATGGGGAGAGATTGAGCAAGCGTACAAAGTACTGGGATGGATATCAGATAGGTGAAGAGGAGGAGAACTACCTGTACGATTTCGATGATGCTGTAAGGGATTACGATACTAACTGGAATCTGAAGAAGATCTATTTCAGAGGTTCGAGCATAGATGAAGTTCTGGTTGATTATGATTATGAGACACAGCAGTGGCGGTATTATTATTCCGATGCCCTCGGTTCAACTCGTCAGCTTTGTGACGAGAATGGCAACATACTCCAGAAATTCGACTACGATGCTTGGGGAACAATGAAAAATATCAATCCTGAGTTATATACCGAGAAAGGCGAGGTTCAAGGAGCGGTGGATATGAGTGTGGATGAAGATACGTTTGAGATAACATTGGATTCAGTTAATAACACTGCTGTTCTAAATATTAACGTAATGAACATCGGTGAAGAGAACAGTATATTGGAATATTCCGTATTTTATGATACGCGTCCAGCCGGGGTATATATAAATGAAGGTTATGGGAATATTACCGTAAACGACAGTTCCAATGTAAAGATAAACATTTACGGAGATTATTTCTCGGAGGGGGATCATGTTTTCAATTGTACAGTAAACTCCAATAACGGTTCAATGTCTTATAACATAATAATTCACAAAGATTACGGAACCGTTTATCAGGAATGGTACGATGTAGAAGATGAAGTAAAAACTGTTTTACAAAAACCGATGGTGCTGACTCGGTACACTTATACCGGTCGAGAGTATAACCGAGAAACAGGTCAATACTATTACCGTGCAAGGACATATATATCGTCAATAGGGAGATTTACGGGGAAGGATCCATGGACATGGCAACCCGATGATGAGAGATTTAAATACTTGAATAGTAATTCACTATTATTTTATTTACTTTTAAATTTAAATAATAAAATGAATTTATATATTTATGTCTACAATAATTCAATATATTTTAACGATTATAGTGGAAAAGATGTAAAAAATGAAGTGGGAAAGTTTTTAATTGAACTTGGAAAAAGTGAAATGAACTATGCAACTAAATGTAATAACATCGCATTATTATGTACAATAGGTGGAGTTTGTTCTCTGTTTCTTCCATATCCTGCAAATTGGGGATTTTCTACAAGTTTTGCTGTCGGAGGTTTAGTCGCTGGATTGACAGGATGGGCAGCTAATCAGCAGGGAAAATTTCATATTCAACTAGGAGAAGCCTTAGGAGGTACAAAAAATGATTAAAAAATATAATTCAATTAAAATATTATTTTCTATATTTATTATTATAGTTATAATTAATGTTATTCAGATTTTATTATTGAATAAATTAGAAGAAATAAACATTAAATTAAACTACTATAATATTTATATTTTATTAATGATAGCATTTTTAAATAAAATGATATTTAATGAAGAAATAAAAGATGAAATGACACGAGCTTCATTTTCATATTTAATGTTTTTTTCATATTTAATACTAAATTATAAATTTGAATATTTCCCAAATTATGTATTAATAATTTATAATTTATTTCTAGTAATGTTTTTTCAGAATTTATTATTATTAATGTATTTTATTAAAAATAAAGAAAAAATAATAAAAATAAATCTATTTAGCATTTCTTTTATATCAATATTTATATTTAATATATTATATATGTTAGATATTATTATTAAAATTCTGAATACTAAATAAAAAGCAATTATTTAATTGATTATTAAAAATTCGATTATAATTTTGATATAATGATATCGAGCTACAGTTATAATTACGATGAAAACGGGAACAGGATAGATATTGAAAAATGAAGATTGTAGATTGAAAATTGGGAATATAGCTTATCTGCGGATGATGCAGACGTTTTAACCGGATGGTACTTAAAGAGCGTATGAATGTGATTATTCACCGCAGAGGACGCAGAGGACGCAGAGAAGAACCGCTTCGCATTTAAGATTTAAGATTGAAAAATGCTTCGAGCTTAAGATTAAACAGCGAGTAGTCCCGATGAAGATACCACGAAATCGGGGAAAATTGGGAATATAGTTCTTTTATCTTGCGGTACTTAGAACCAGGAATCGAGTGATACTTGACAATCAGTTGAGTGTGTTTTTCACCGCAGAGGACGCAGAGGTCGCAGAGAAGAATTAATTATTTGATTTTAGGTTATTCTGATATGCTGAACCAAGAATCGGTTGAGTGTGAATTGCCTGCAGTGTCTGCAGAGGAAAAAAGGTAAAATAGGATTTGGTTAGTTATATGCAATTAAATGAGTTGACTGAAAGGATCATAGGTTGCGCAATAGATGTGCATAAGAAGCTTGGCGCAGGATTTCTTGAATCTGTTTACCAGGCAGCGCTTGAATATGAAATGAAGAAGATAGGTTTGAAATTTGAGAGAGAAAAGGGATTACCGGTGAAATACGATGAGATTTACCTTGAGCTTGGTTTCAGGTGTGATTTTTATGTAGAGGATAGTGTTATCGTTGAATGTAAATCGGTTAAGGAACTGACATCATTAGATGAGGCTCAGTTATTGAATTATTTAAAAATAACCGGGTTACCGATAGGCCTGTTGATCAACTTTAATAAGGAAATATTACTTAAAGGCATAAAAAGGATAGTAAATAATCTTGAAGAATAGGAGTTATTAATTAAATGGTTTTCTCTGCGTCCTCTGCGCCCTCTGCGGTGAATAATCTTGAAGAAAATACATTTGAGATTAATATAGTTCAACCTGGGTTAATTACGTTAAATATAGATTTATTCAATTCCGGAGAAGAAAATTCCATCCTTGAATATGCGGTATTTACGAGTACAGAACCTTCAGGTGTGGAGATAGAGAATGACAAGGGTTATGTTTCTATCAACGATTCAAAATCAGCGGTTATCTATTTAAATCCCGATTACATTGAAGAAGGAACAAGCAGTTTCGATGTAATTGTGAATAGCAACGGACAAACCGGAAATACGTCACAAACATATAAGATTGTTCTCCACAAATATTATCAAAGCTGGTATCAGGACTGGACTGAGACTGATGAGAAACCCAATGTCCTATCCAAACCAATGGTGCTGACTCGCTACACTTATACAGGAAGAGAATATAACCGTGAAATTAATCAATACTATTACCGTGCCAGGACATATATGAGCGGGATAGGGAGGTTTACAGGGAAGGACCCGATAGGATATCCAGGGTATAATTATGTGAAGAATCTTCCTACTATTTATGTTGATATTTATGGGTATGAAGAACAATTATTTAATACAAGTGATAATTATATTTGCGGAGAATCTATTAGTAATTATAGTGAAAACAATTTAGGAATAAATGATAATACTAGTGCCATCAATATAAATGGAACTATTTATTATAATACAAAAGAAGACAAACAAAAAGATATTGAAGCTGCAAAAGATTTACAGGAATATGGAGCATGGATTCTTACTGGCGCAGCAGTTGTAGGAGTTTTCTCAACTAAGAATCCCGTTTTAACTCCTTTAGCAACAGGAATAGGTTTGGTTGGAGCCGCTTCAGTTGCTATTGGATATTCCTGTCAAAGAAAAGTCGAATCAATATCAATTTTTGAAATTGATATTGATTAATAAATTAATGGAGAAATTAGAATGGAGAAAAATAAAAAGATTAAAAAAATTATGTTTTGTATAATATCAATACTTTCTATAACTTTTTCTTTATTAATAAGGAAAAATATATTATTTTGCAATATTGGTCATATAGCAATATTAGAAAAAGTATTTTTAATTTTAGGGATCTTATTTTTATCTTTACCTTTTATAGTAGATGATAATCATTTTTCAAAATATTCAGCAAAAATAATGGTTATTATTTCTGTTTATTTAATTCATTCGTTAATATTGGATTTGATATTAATAGTAGATAAAATATTCTTAAGAGATATGATGATGGTATTAAGCATTGGCATTTTCTTTGAAACTCTATACTATTTTAATAAAATATTGCGAGTTGAATATTTAAGAAAAATCAATTTATTTTCCATATTATTACTAATCCCGTTATATTTTATATATGACATGCTTATTCAAAGTTTTATAATATTACGAAGGATATATTTATGAATATTTTATATATTACAATGAAAACGGGAACATGAAAAATGATTGAAAAAATCGGAAATAATATTCAAAAAGATAATTGTGATTAGAGGTGTGTCATGAAGAAAAATCAAATATTATATCATTTATGTGTTATTGCTCCCTTGATTATTATTATAAATATGATATCAATACTTATACTTAATAAAATTAATATAACAAATTATTATATTTTTTATATATTTATAGCTTTATCGATATTAATTTTTATCTATTCTATAAAATGTTTAATCAATAAGGAATTTTTAAGCAAACAAAAATATTTATATATGGTATCTGCGCTTGTTATATATTTTATTTTAGGATATTTTGTTTATTTTAAATAAATGTTAAATACGTAAATATGTTTTGTTCTATGAAAAGAAGCGAATTTATTAGGTGTCATTTTAAGGAAATAAATTTAAAATTAAAATGGAATCCTTGTGAACCAGCATGCATCGATTGAATATGACAGCAAGAACAATTTTCAATTTTCAATGTTCAATTTTACTTTTACAATGCAAGCGGAGCGACGCGTTTACACATACACCGGTCGAGAATATAACCGTGAGACAGCACAATACTATTATAGAGCC
>JAQVHJ010000044.1 GCA_028696285.1 bacterium | reverse complement strand
GAATGGATGTTTTGAGAATTTCTTCTGTCTTCCTTCCTTTTTCATGAATTTTCAAAACAGAATACTTCCCCTTTTCTGTATCAATAAATTTAATATCCTTTTCTTTCGCATCATATTTTTTCAGGAATCCTGTTAAGGCCTGGGTCGGTTCCCCGTTCCTGTACAGTATATTCTGCGCCGGGCCCTGGATCTCCTTCTCCAGGTCTGCCTGCTTCAATGGAAGGTCGCGGATAATAACGGCAGTTCTCCTGCAGGTGAGAAGGACAGAAAGAATTCCCGAACTTAACCTGTTGTTTATCAGCATTAACTTGAATTGTGAATCTAAATACTTCTGTATATCCGGGATTACTCCGGGTGGAACTTCCTCATGTCCAAGCTCAAAAATGAAATCTGCCATTAAGAATTAGAACTCCTGTTTAAACCCTTCTTCAAATGCCTTAATATTCAATTCAATTGTTTTCGGGGGAACCCGGTTTTTTATCACTTCAATCCAGGTCTCCTTCTTGAACGGAAGAAGTTTTGCCAAGGTTCCTACTAAAACAATATTTGTTGCTCTTATATTTCCAAGTTTTGACGCGACATCGCTTGCTTTATAAATTATTGCTTTCCTTCTTTCCTTAATCTTCTTTTCGACCTCAGGAGTATATTCAACCTGCCCTGAACTGACCGGTAGCGGATCCCAACGGTAATCGTTTATAACTGCAACGGCATCCTGACGCAAATGGTCTATCCAGCGTAAACCTTCCAGCTTTTCAAACGACATCAGGAAATCAATCGTTCCTTCGGGGGCTGTCGGGGAATATACCTTTTCCTTATTAAACCTGATATGTGACGATACGCTTCCGCCACGCTGGCTCATGCCGTGGATCTCGCTTTTCTTGACATCGTATCCTTCAAGCATCGCAACTTCAGATAAAATTTCACTCGCTGTTATTACTCCCTGACCTCCGACTCCGACGATTAAAACATTTTTAGTATCGCTCATTTTATAACCTCATTTCTGTTTTTTAAATTCGAGATAGGTTCCGTTCTGCTTAAATGCCCCGAAGTTACACTGTCTTGCGCAGACCATGCATCCTGTGCAGAGCATCGGGTCAACCTTTGTCTTCTTATCTTCAAAACTCAATGCAAGGCATCCTACTGCGAGACATAACTTACACCCGGTGCATTTTTCCGGATCTACTTCGAGAGGAATTCTCTTAAGTTCCTTGTCAATAAGAACGCATTTTCTTCTCGTAATTACAACAGACGGTTCGCGACGGGCCATCTCTGTTTTGAGGATCTTTTCCAGTTCCGGAAGATCAAGCGGATCAACTACCTCTACATTCTTGATCCCGACAGCCTTGACCAGCTCAACTAAATTCAATTCGTGCGTTTCTTCGCCCATTAATGTCTTGCCTGTCGCGGGATGTTCCTGGCGGCCGGTCATGGCGGTAATCCTGTTATCCATTATTATTATCGTGGATGTCCCTTTATTATAAACCATGTCAATCAATCCGGTAATTCCGGAATGTATGAATGTGCTGTCTCCTATTACCCCGACCAGTTTCTCGGCCACGTTCTCATCCCAGCCCTTTTCGATGCCAAGGGTCATTGAAACCCCGGCTCCCATGCAAACCTGCCAATCCAGTGAACTCAATGGCGGGAGGACTCCGAGGGTATAACATCCTATATCTCCTGAAACACGGGCTTTTAATTTCTTCAGGACTACATAGACACCCCTGTGAGGACAACCGGGACATAATGCCGGCGGGCGGGTCGGTAACTTAAGTTCTGCAACTGTGTTCGTATATCCAAAATCCTTCCCTGTAATACTCTTATAAATAATCTCGGGATTCAATTCCCCTATCTCCGGGATGACTTCCTTCCCGATAACTTTTATTCCCGCAGATTTAATCTGCTCTTCCATGAACGGGTCAAGTTCCTCAACTACATAACACTTCTTTACTGTCTCCGTAAACTTCCTTATCTTCTGCATGGGTAATGGGTTTGTCATTCCTAATTTCAAAACGGACGCTTTGGGAAAAACCTCTTTGATATATTGATATGAAATGCCGTTCGTTATGATTCCTATCTCCTTATCGTTAATCTCTTCAACATTCAGCTTGGACTCTTCACTGTATTTAGATAATTTTTCAAGCCGCTCCTTCATGATTAACCTGCGTTTCTTCGCATGGGCAGGGATCATTACATATTTCTGGGATTGTCTTGGGGGAAATTCCTTCTTATTCTCGGGACGGGTATCATTCAATGTCACAATTGATTTGGAATGACAGGTTCTCGTTGTTACACGTAACATTACCGGCGTGTCAAACTCTTCGCTGATTTTTATCGCTTCCCCCATGAAATCCTTCGCTTCCTGTGAATCGGACGGTTCAAGCATCGGGATCTTTGCAAACTTCGCATAGTTCCTGTTGTCCTGTTCATTCTGTGAAGAGTGCATCCCGGGATCATCCGCGCTTATAATTACAAACGCGCCTTCAATACCGGAATATGCAACTGTGAAAAACGGGTCAGCAGCTACATTCAAACCGACATGCTTCATTGTAACCATTGAACGACGGCCGGAAAACGCTGCACCAGTAGCGGTCTCAAACGCAACCTTCTCATTAGGGGACCATTGGCAATATACATGGTCCTTGTATAAAACTACATTTTCCAAAATCTCTGAAGACGGAGTTCCGGGATAACCTGCCGCAACCTCTATACCGTATTCGTATGCACCTCTCGCAATAGCTTCGTTCCCGGTCAAGATTTTCTTCTTAGGTTTTTCCATAATAAAAGCTCCTTTATTCATTTATGCAATACATTTTTTTATTATAACAGATATTATAAAGAATTTCAAGAAATTTCTTATGGGGACGGTCCTTTTCTTTTAAAAATTTTTTAATTTTTGCCTGTTTTATTAAATTAACTCTGAAAATGAATGAAAAACCACTTGTTTTTTATTCCTGAAACAGAATTGGAAATATTCAAGATACTTTTTTGGCTGAATATCACCAAAGTTTATTTTATTCCGTTTCTTCTTTAAGGAAAGGACCGTCCCCATTTTTTCCTTGATATTTAAAGTGATAAATGATAAAATAAGTAAAAGCATGGAAAAGTTGTATGGGTGAAATTATTAAATCTGAACCTGTGAAATATTTCTGCGGTATTATTTTCAATGACGCGGGAGATTTAACTTCTGTTAAGAAAGAACTGTCCGGAAATTTTGGGGAGATAGACTCGGAATTTGGACCGGTTCATTTTAAATGGACGGATTATTATTCAGAGGAGATGGGGTCAGAACTCCAAAAGGCTTTCGTCTCATTCAAAGACTTGAGACAGAAAGAAGCTGCGCCGGATTTTAAAATTGCTTCAAATGAAATAGAACAAAAATTCATGAAAGATTCTGCCCGAAATGTTAATCTTGACCCGGGGTATATTGAAATGTCAAAACTGATCCTCATGACTACTAAGAATTTCAGCCACCGTATTTTTATCGGGAAGGATATCTATGCAGAAGTGACGCTAATCCTGAGAAACGGACGGTGGGATAGCCTGGATTGGACTTATCCGGATTTTAAATCCCCTGAGTATATTGAATATTTCAAGAAGCTTCGTGAGATTTACAGGGTTCAAATGAAATCAATAAAAAGCAACCCACATCAAATATAGGAAAAAACAATGAAAAAGGAAGCGTTATATTATAAGAAAAATGAGGACGGTTCTGTTCAGTGTCTTTTATGTCCTCATAACTGCAGAATAAATAACAGCAAGGCCGGCGTCTGCAGAATAAGGAAAAATACAGACGGGACTTTATACACATTAAATTATGGAGAAGTAACATCAATCGCCCTGGACCCTATTGAGAAGAAACCGTTATATCACTTTTACCCGGGAACCGTCGTTCTTTCAGCAGGGACTTTCGGATGTAATTTTAAATGCGAGTTCTGCCAGAACTGGGAAATATCCCAGGGAACACCTCCATCTCAGTTTATTACACCAGAGAACTTGGTTGAAACTGCTATCCGTGAAGATTCATTTGCGATTGCATATACATACTCGGAACCAATGGTCTGGTTTGAATATGTTCTTGAATCTGCAAAACTTGCAAGAGAAAAGGGCTTGAAGAACATCCTTGTTACAAACGGTTATATTAATCAGGAGCCGCTGATGGAGTTAATTCCTGTAATCGATGCGATGAATATTGATTTGAAGGGAATTAAAAATGAATTTTATAAGGAACATCCGCGCGGAAGCATTGACCCTGTTTTGGAAACAATTAAAACATCATTTAAAAAGGGTGTCCATGTTGAAGTGACAAACCTTATTATTCCGGGAGACAATGATACAAAAGAAGAACTGGAAGAACTTGTTGATTTTATCGTATCCGTTTCAAAAGATATTCCTGTCCACTTTTCACGATACTTCCCTCATTATAAAATGGATAAGGACCCGACACCGGAGTCAACAATGTTCATGGCAAAGGAAATCGGGGATAAAAAATTAAGCTATGTCTACTTAGGAAATATCTGGAGTGACCACGGCTCTGATACGCTTTGCCCGAAATGCGGGAATATTAGCATATCAAGAAAAGGCTACATGATTGATACAAAAAATTTAAATAAGGGGATCTGTAAAAAATGCGGTTTCAAATTGAATATAATCACATGAGAAAAATACGGTTCTTATTCTATTTTTCGCTGATCCTAATTTTTATCCTTTCGTTTACTTCTTCCTGTGAAAGGAAGGAATCAAAATTTTCAGAGAAAGATATTTTCGTGATGGACACATTGGTCTCAATAAAAATACCTAAACGAAAAGATTCCCTTAAAACATTGACAGAAGTTGAAAAAGAGATTATTACCTATGAAAAGATATTTGACAGGTACGATCCTGAATCGATAATTTCAAAAATAAACAAAGCCGGGGCGATAACGATTGCCGGGAATAATGAAGTTTTCCTTCTGCTATTAATCAGTTCAAAAATCTCTTCATCTGTAAATAAATATTTTTCTATTACCCTTCTTCCCGTTTTAAAATTCTATGAGGAAGCCGGGAAGAAATATGAATATCTTCCGTATGATCCTGAAGAATTGAAATTAAAGACGCTTAATGCTCAAGTTAATTTTTCCACAAACCCTGAAAATAAAGGGATTATAATTTCAATCACTCCCGGATCCGGAATTGACTTGGGGGGGATTGCAAAAGGGTATATTGTTGACGGAGCCTATAACGAGCTGATGTCAAAGAATATTCTCACAGGTTTAATTAATGCAGTGGGGGATATCAGAGTCTGGGGCGGAGAGAATAAAAAAACAGGATATTGGGTTGTCGGCATTCAAAATCCTGTAAAGCCGCAGGGGACTTATGAATATATTGTCAAGCTGAAGGACGGCTCAATTACAACTTCAGGAGATTACGAACGATTCATTTATGTCGGGGAGAAAGAGTTTCATCATATCATCAATCCTTTCACTCTTCTTCCCTCAAACCAGGCACATTCGGTTACAATAATCCTTGAAGAGAATATTTTCCTAACCTCTGATCTAACTGAATTCCTTAAGAATGAATACAACTGGACAGATGAAATGCTCTTCCCGGAAATTAAGGAAAATATCCTTCTAAACCCCGGACAACTGCTTACAACTGAAGCGGATGCCCTGGCAACAGCAATTATGTGCATGCCGAAAAAACAGGCAAGGGAGTTCTGCAACAAGAACAATATCAATGCTATTATTTATGAACATGATTATAAAGTATTTATCTCTGACTCTTTAAAAAACAACCCTAATATCAAATTGGAGAAGAACGAAGATGGAAAATAATAATCAAGATTTTCTTAAGGAAAAAAATATCACGTTATTTTATTACGGTGAGTTTGCATATTTTATTCTTACCCTTATTCAGCTCTCGTTCATGGCCTTTTTCTTCGGGGCATCTCTCGAACTTGATTCATTCCTGATTGCATTTATCGTTCCGCACTTTTTTATGATTTCACTTGAAGGTATTGTCCGAGGAGGTTTTATCCCGAAATTTCTTGAGTTAAAGAAGGATTATGACGAATATACATCATGGCGGTTCTTCTGGCAGAATATTCTTGTTATCACATTATTCTCGATTGCTGTTATGGTTGTTTTCATTATTCTTGGACCATTGTTTTTCAGTATATTATCAATGGGACTTAAGGGCGGGTCTGTCAGCGTGATAATTAAGATGTTCTCTTATCTAATGCTGGGAGTAATATTTGCAAATATAAATACGGTAATACGTGAAGTATATTTTTCCGAAAGTGATTATAAAAAACCCGTAATCGGGAAATTTATTCATATAATTATCTTAATTGTTTTTATTACAGGTTACTCGGATGAAATAGGAATTTATAGCCTTGTTTTCGGGTATTTGACAGGATATATCTTTGAAACCCTATATCTGATTGCGCCGATTAGAGATAAGTTTGCCTATGCTTCTGAAATATTTTCATTCTATAAATCACCTGCTCTGAAAAATACACTGAAGAATTCAGTTCCGTTCATTTTAACCGCAGTTTTTCTGTATGTCGATATTATTGTCGACCGGTTCATCGCAGGGTTCGGAAAATTTGAAGGGACGATCTCTTCGCTGAATTATGCGTTTTCGCTTTCATTTAAACTTTCCACGATTTTCCTTCTCCCGACTATCTGGATATTCTACCCGAGAATTATTAAAGCTGCGAAGGAATTAAATGATTCTAAATTACATGACACGTTAACCCAAGCGATCAATGCGGTGTTATTCTTCATGATACCCCTCTCTGTTCTCCTGATACTGGCAAGGAATGAATTTGTCGCGGTGTTTTTCTTCAGGGGAAGTTTCAACGTCCTTTCTTATACGCTTACAAGAAATGCTCTTCTCGGGTATGCGTTCAATCTCCCGTTCTTTGCAATTAATTCAATGCTGATTCTGGTATTCTATTCTCAGGGAAAGGTTAAACCGTTGATCAATCCTTTGGTTGCTTCGGTTATTACTAATTTCTTCCTGGATATAATCTTATTCTCAATCTTCGGTATTTTCGGGATTGCATTTGCAACATCTATCGTCCAATTCAGTTTAATGATCAATCTGCTTAAGCTGCTCCGGTATAGTTCCGGTATTAGAATTCAAGCAAGGAATCTTCCCGACCTGAAGAAGGTAATATATTCAACCGTAATCATGATTGTTCTCTCAATTATTTTATTCGTTTCTTCAGAGAAAATTATCGGGGATTCAATGAACGACCATGCACTGCGCCTGATTTTTCTTGTATTTGAGTGCGGAGCGATTTATTACCTGATATCGAGGATGTTTAAGGTGGAAACGCCTGATTCTTTGTTTGGTGAGATAAGACCTAATATAAAATAAAACAGGCGGGATAAAAACCCCGCCTGCTGAATATCTCTGATTAAATTAATTACGGAATTATTTATACTTCTTTAATAATCCGGTCTTATCATTAAAGTCTTTGATCACCTTATCCCATTGCTGATATGAATGGAATTTATCTGTCCAGTAGTTATCGTCATACCACTGCGCATTGAGTTCCTCAATGGTCTTGCCCTGCTGTTCAATCCACGTAAAATACTTGAGATTGTGCATTCTCTTCTTGTCATAATACGAAAGTTCAAGGGTATAATCAATTGATTGGCCAAGAAGAGCCTTCTCAAAATCAATCCCCGCCTGAATTTCTGTGTACTCACCGAATTTCTTCTGAAGCTCTTTTAACCGGGACATGTACATCTCCATTGAATCGGTCGCAACGGTGAATAAGATATCATTCTCTGTCATTTCATAGTATTTGGCAAGCTTGATAGTGCCGAGAATATTGGCCATTGAAGAGATTCCCAATAAGTCCAACCGGTTAACAACTGACTTATCTATCTTTTGCTTAAGAAGATACTTTCGTCCTGCTGGTTCATTGAATAACCTTACCATTCTCATGCAGTCGTCATCGTCAATATCTGAAACCATATCCATATTTTTCAGATTATGTATCCAGGGAACATGTTTGTCACCGATACCCTCAATCCGATGCGCTCCGTAACCATTATATAATAATGTCGGGCACTGTAATGCTTCCCCTGCGCTGATCTTAATATTAGGATAGAGCTCACGTAAATAATCACAGCTCCCTAATGTCCCTGCGGAACCCTGGGTAAGGAAGACGCCTGATAATTTCTGGCCTTTCTTCCGCTCCTGCTTATAAACCTCCTCCATCGCAGGGCCTGTAACAGCATAATGCCAGATTGCATTACCGAATTCATCAAACTGATTCAACACAACTATTTCTCCGGGACGCTTCGCCTTTAATTCCTTCGTTTTATCATAAATCTCCTTGACATTACTTTCTGAACCAGGTGTTGCATAGATCTCTGAGCCAACTGTCTTTAACCAGTCAAATCTCTCCCGCGACATACCTTCTGGTAAAACAGCAATTGACGGGCAAGCAAGTAAATACGCATCATACGCTCCGCCGCGGCAGTAATTACCTGTTGACGGCCATAATGCTTTCTGAGTGGTCGGGTCAAATGCGCCGCGGATCAGTTTCTCTACTAACGGGCCGAAGGTCGCCCCAACCTTATGAGCGCCGGTCGGGAAAAATTTACCGACAAGTACAAAGATCCTCGCCTTTACTCCGGATAATTCCGGGGGAATCTCTAAATAATTAACCTTCCCGAAACCGCCGCCCTTCTTTGTTGGTTCATTCTTCCAGGTAATTCTGAAAAGGTTCCTCGGATTCAAATCCCATAATCCTATATTCTTCAATTCATCTTTTATCTTCTTCGGAATTAAGTCTGGATTACGCATCTGTTCATAAGTCGGAATAATTATATTCCGCTCACGGCAGCGTTTAATGGTATTCTCAAGAACCTTTTTCTGATCTTTCATCTCGAGCTCCTTTTTATGTTTGTTAAATATGTATTATATGATAAATTAATCAATAAGTCAAGTAAAACATAGACGGTGAACGGTGAACGGTGAACGGTAAGATTTGTATTGCAAGCATTTGATACACATCGTAGGGGCGAACGGCGTTCGCCCGCATCATCAGTATTTAATACTACAATATTATGCAATAAAATCATATATCACAAATTACAGATTACAAATTACAGATTGCAACTTTTACTTTTTCCTTGATTTCAAAGGGTGTTTGTGATAAAATATAAAAAAATAGGAGTGTTTAAAAATGAAAAAATTATTGATTCTTTTTTCCATTGTTTTAATTGCTTTCTCTCTCTTCTTTTCCGGGTGTGACGGGTGTAAGAAACAACCGGTTACCCCCCAGAAACCGAAACCGCCGGAACCTGATATTGTTGCAAAGATTGGTTCTGAGTATATAAGGGAAGGCGACATTGATAAACTTGCCTCTCCTTACATCCCGATTAATATAACCCCTGAAGCGATGGAACAGATTAACATTAAAAAGAATGAAGTCTTAGATGAATATGTCTTCGTAAAATTATTACGACAAAAAGCGGAACAACATAGTATAACTGTCGAAAAAAGTGATTTGGATATGCAATTCAATCTGTTCGCAAAGAAATATTCCAGAACAAACCAGTTTCAGAAGGATTTAAAGAAGTGGAATTTATCTCCTGATGAATTCAATGAGAAATACATGAAGGAATGGGCAATGTCTGAAAAATATCTTCAGGAGCAATATTCTCAGAATATTAATGTAACACCCGAAGATGCAAAGGCTGAATATGAGAAAAACCCGGAAAAATATAAGATCCCTACAAATATTAAATATCAACAGATATTAATCATGGTTCCGCCGAAAGCTGACGACAAGGTAAAGCAGGAAAAGAAAGATTTGGCAGAGAAAATCCATAAAATGGCCAAAGACGGAGAACCATTTGAGAAATTGGTTGAAGAGTATTCCGAAGACCAGCAGTATAAAGCTCAGCAGGGAATATTAACAGGCGTAACAAGAGATGCCCTCGTCCTCTTTTTCACTGAGCAGGAAACCATTGATAAAATCTTTGCGATGCAGCCCAAGGAAATTTCCGATGTTCTTGAAGGCAGGATGGGATTCTATATAATAAAAATGCTCTCAAAAGGCGAAGAAAAAGTACTGCCTTTTGAAAAAGTAGAACAGATCGTAATCGAATTATTAAAGAAAGATAAGCAGGAAGAAATACGGAAAAATCTCCGTGTAACGTTAGAAAAGGAAACAGAAGTAATTATCTATAAGGATTTCAGATTATAAGGGACGGTAGTTGAAAAAGTTGAATTTTTAATCCCGATAGTTTCCTTAAAACATCGGGATGTCTTCGCTTCGCTTGTCGCAGATAATATTAACGGGATTAAGAAGATAATAAATAAATTGTTATTCGTAAACTGTAAACCGAAATATTTGTATTACAAACATTGGAAGAATTAAATGTTTATTCATCCCGG
>JAQVHJ010000043.1 GCA_028696285.1 bacterium | reverse complement strand
ATCCCGCCTGATGCTATTACCGGAATTTTTACTGCATCAGTTACCAGCCAAACCAGGCGCATAGTTAACGGCTTTATTGCGGGGCCTGAGAGACCGGCAAATGTTTTTTTGAAAAAAGGTTTATAGCTCTTATTTAATGCAAGGCCCGGATAAGTATTACAAATTGTCAGGGCATCGACCCTGTGTTTTTCTAAGATAACGGCCTGATCGATGATGTTTTCCGCAGCAGGGGATAATTTAAATATCAATAACTTCGAGGTGATTGGCCTTAATTTCTTACAGAGCTCAGAGACTGTTTTCGTGCTTCTGCCAAAAACCCTTCCCTTATCCTTCAGGTTAGGACATGAGACATTTATTTCAAAACCCTTGATCAAGCTGACTGAATCAAGTTCTTCAACAAGTACTCTGAACTCATCAATAGTCTCCCCGGAGATATTAACAAAGATATTTGTTTTAATACTATTTAGCGATGGAATGATCTCGTCTTTAAATCTTTTTAAACCGGGATTCTCAAGCCCTATTGAATTTAATAACCCTCCCGCAGTTTCAAATAATCTCTTTCCTGAATTCCCCGGCCTTTCTTTAAGAGTAAGGCCTTTTGTAAAGATGCCCCCGAGAATATTAATATTACAGAATTGTTTAAATTCGGTTCCAAATCCAAATGTGCCGGAAGCCGTTAAAATTGGATTCGAGAATTCAACCTTTTTTATCTTTATCCATTTATTCTTCAATTATTTGACTCCAATCAATCTTTTCCAGGTCAAAAACCGGGCCGTCTTTACATACCTTAACACAATCTCCCGTCTTCAGTTTAAAACTGCAGCCAAGGCACACTCCAAATCCGCATCCGAACCTTGATTCAAAACTTCCCTCTGCAGGAATCTTAAAGTCGGAAGATATTTCTGAAATCTTCTTCATCATTTTCACCGGGCCGCATGTATAAATTCTGTCAAATGAACCTTCTTTTTTCTTAAGATATTTATAAAATACATCTGTTATGAAACCTTTCTCCCCGACTGAACCGTTATCTGTTGAAAGGAAGAAACGGAGTTTATTATTGTTTAATCTCCAGAATTCAACAAAATCATCCTTATGTTTATTCCCGTAAAATACATCTAAGTTTGACAGATTTTTTTGTTTCAGCAATTCCTTAATTAAGAAAACCATCGGAGCATATCCTATTCCGCCCGCAATTATCGCGATATTTTTATCTTTTTTATTAATTGAAAACCCTTTCCCGAATGGACCGTAAAACTCTGTGTAATCTCCGACTGCTTTCTTGCTCAAGAAATCAGTTCCATTCCCGATATTTCGGAATAGAATTTTAATATGTTTCTTATCATCATAGAAATAATGAATACTGAAAGGTCTGTTCAATAATGTTGCCGGAGAACAAACCAATTCTAAAAATTGTCCGGGTTTGGGATCAATCCTTTGTCCAAGAAGATGCATCTTAAACAGGAACGTATCCTTTGCGACCTCTCTATTCTCTACTATCTGTACGGTAAATTTAGATTTGGCCATAAACAACTTGTCCGTTTGCGATTGTGAATTTAACAGTACCGGTTAATTCCATGTTCAAGAAAGGTGAATTTTTACTCTTCCCAACCAGATTGTCTTCTGTAACAACCCATTTCCCGGATGGATTAATTATTGTAATATCTGCGGGTGCTCCTTCTAATAAACTTCCACCTTCCAACCCGAATATTTCAGCAGGTTTAACAGACATTCTTTCAACTAATTCAAGCCATGTCATTTTCTTTGTATTAATAAAGAATGAGATCATTGCAGACAAGGCTGTTTCCAAGCCAACAACCCCAAAAGGCGCAAGAGAGAACTCGCGTTCCTTTTCATCAATTCTGTGCGGAGCGTGGTCTGTCGCGAGAATATCTATTGTTCCATCTTTAAATGAAGATTCGAGGGCTTTCCTGTCAGATTCTGAACCTAACGGGGGCTTCATTTTAAAGTTAGGATCAAATGTCTGAAGATACTCTTCGTTAAAGATAAGGTGATGTGGAGTCACTTCACAGGTAACCTTTACCTTCCTCTTCTTCGCATTCTTAATAAGTTCAAGACTCTTCCTCGAAGAGATGTGAGCAAAATGAATCGGGGTATCGAAATATTCCGAAAGCAGAATATCTCTTGCAACAATAAAAGATTCCGAAAGAGATGGGATTCCGGGCAAGCCGAGTTTTGTTGAAATATATCCTTCATTAATCTGCCCGTCACCTGACAATGCCGTGTCTTCTGCGTGTTCGATAAGAACCAGGTTGAACATTTTTATATACTCGACAGCGTTCCTCATTAAAATTGAACTTTGAATACATTGCCCGTCATCGGAAATGGCCTTGATCCCTTCTTGCGCCATTCTACCTATCTCCGCAAGTTCCTTCCCTTCAAGCTTCTTTGAAATCGCTCCCACAGGAAAAACCTTTACGGGAGCTTTGCTGCTTTTATCAAAAACATATCTTATCCCGCTTACATTATCAAGAACCGGGTCTGTATTCGGCATGCACATGATGGTTGTGAACCCGCCTTTTGCCGCGGCAGCAGTCCCGGAAAAGATATCTTCCTTGTCTTCATACCCGGGATCACGAAGATGTGTATGAACATCAATTAATCCGGGAGTTACAATGCAATTCTTTGCATCAATTACTTTGGTCGTCTTTGAAATTCGGGAGATAGACTTGCTTAACTTTTTAATAATTCCATTCTCAATCAGGATATCAAAATTTTTATTCATCCCCGCTGAAGGGTCAACTGCTTTTCCATTCTTAATCAGTAACTTGCTCATCTTTCCCTCCTGCTAAGAAATATAATAATGACATTCGCACCGCAACACCGTTTGTAACCTGTTCGTCAATAACCGAATACACAGAATCTGCAACTTCAGACTCCAGTTCCACTCCCCGGTTTATAGGTCCGGGATGCATTAGAAGAACATCCGGCTTCGCCTTCTTCAGCCGGGGCCGGTTGATCTGGAAGAACTGTGAATATTCAAGTACTGATGGGAATAAGCCCTGCTCCTGTCTTTCAAATTGAATTCTCAAACCCATTACAACGTCTGCGTCCTTGATAGCTTCTTCAACATTATATGTAACACCTACATTGAATTGTTCAATGTATCTTGGTAATAATGTTGAAGGGCCGCACAAAACTACATTTGCTCCCATTCTTGTCAGTCCTTCGATATCCGAACGGACAACACGGCTGTGTTTGATATCGCCGATGATCGCTACCTTTAAATCCTTGAATCTCTTTTTCTTTTCATAGATTGTGTACATGTCAAGTAATGCCTGGGTTGGGTGTGAGTGCGCGCCATCACCGCCATTCAATACGGAACCTTTAATATATTTCGCAACTAATTGTGTGGAACCGGGATAGGAATGACGCATTACAAAGATATCCGCTGCCATCGCTTCGATGGTTCGAACAGTATCTTTCAGCGATTCAGACTTCTTTAAACTGCTGGTGGACGCAGAAAAGTTTACCACATCTGCACTTAACCGCTTCGCTGCCAATTCGAAAGAGATCTTTGTTCTGGTGGATGATTCAAAAAATAAAAGGACAACTGTTTTTCCGCGTAATGCCGGGACCTTCTTTATATCCCTGGTTAGTACTTCCTTGAAACTCTTCGCTTCTTCAATAATTGTCATGATCTCTTCATTCGTCAGGTCGTCCATCGTAATTAAATGCCTGATTATTTTTTCTTTTACTGTCATTGCGTTTAACTCCTTTTACCGCAGGTTAAGGAAATTGCATAAAATCAAATGTGCGTTATTTTTTACGTGCTTTTTTAGTGTTTACAGGTTTTTTTAAAGACCTAACAGGCTTTTTCTTCGTTGGTTTTGGCTTTTCTTTCTTATTTGAAACGGGGGAATCCTTTTCAACAATAAAAACTCCGTATTTTTTATCAATCTCCTGTAACTTGACTTCTATTATTTCGTTTTTAGAAGTAGGTATCTTCTTCCCAATAAAATTTCCGAGGATCGGAAGTTCGCGGTGGCCACGGTCTATTAAAACCGCAACTTCAATATTTGCCGGCCTCCCAAAATCCATGATCTCATCAAGCGCTGCCCGGATAGTTCTGCCGGTATACAGGACATCATCAACAAGGATTACGTCTTTTCCGTTCAGGTCGAAAGGAATATCTGTCGCGTTCACCCGAGGAGCATTCCCGATAGTAGATAAATCATCTCGGTATAATGTTATATCAAGTACGCCAAAGGGCACCTTCTTATTTTCCGAAGCTTCAATCTCTTCCTTTATAATCTTCCCGAGTGGAACTCCGCGTCTCTGAATCCCAAGTATAACAAGGTTCTTCGCGCCATTATGCTGTTCAATAATCTCGTGCGCCACACGCTTGAGAGAACGGAACATCTCTTCCTTGGTCATTATCTGGGTTTTAACTTTCATTAACAATCCTCCTGATTTATATATTTATATCTATTAAATAAATTTCCTGTATTATAATATATAATTCAACTTTTTTCAACAAATTTTTTAAATAAAAAGATAAATCCAATAATTTTCCGGAAAAAGTAGCAAAAGAAGATTTTTTTTAAAGGAAATTTAATGCCTTTTTCTTTTATAATTTCCTTCGATTTCATTTGCACGGGATTAAGATATATGAAAAAAAGTTATAGATAAATATTGCATTTTAAATTTCTTTATGATATAATTTTAATCACGTGTATTTTAGTGGTAATAACAATATTAATTAAAAAAATAGGGGAAAACAATCAACATGAAAAAAGTTATTTTTGCAGGTATTATCTTTTCCTTTTCACTCTTATTGTCGTTTGGCGGCAGCTTCAGCGAGATCAATTCAGGAGACCTTGATACGGTCAATTACAGCTCAATAGTCTTTGGTGATCTGGACGGGGATAATGACTTGGATCTTATTTTAACAGGAGTTTCATCGCAATTAGTCAGCAGAATTTATATTAATGACGGAATGGGTGCATTTTCAGAAATAAATACAGGCAGCTTAACGGCTGTTTATGAATCGGCAGCTGTTCTTGGAGATCTCGATAACGACGGTGATCTTGACTTGATTCTTTCCGGATTTACCGGGAGTTCGGGTATAACAAAGATATATGCCAATGATGGATCGGCTGCTTTTTCTGAAATTAATCCCGGGTCACTGACTGCACTTCGTATGTCGTCTTTAGTTCTTGGAGATATTGATAATGATGGTGACCTTGATGTTATTACATGCGGGTATAACGGTTCTTCGGCTATTACACAGATTTTTCAGAACAACGGTTCAGGTAGTTTCTCTGAAATTAACCCCGATTCTCTTCCGGATTACTATCAAACCCCGCTTGCTCTTGGAGATATTGATAATGACGGTGACCTTGATTTATTTATTGGGGGCTCTCCTTATACAAGAGTGTTTCAAAACGACGGCACAGGTTCTTTTACGGAAATTTTCGCGAATACACTCGGTGGTTCAATGCGCGGTTCTATCGCTTTGGCAGATTTAAATTCTGACGGTTATATAGATCTTATTGCTTCCGGGTTTTCTCCCACGGGATATGAGACAAGAAACTATATTAATAATTATCCTAACGGATTCAACCTTTTTTCTAATTTAGACAATTTAATTGACGGGTCTATTGCCCTGGGAGACCTTGATAATGACGGTGATTCTGACCTTATTGTAACAGGAATGCTTGATGACAACATAACAAGGATTTCAAAAATCTACAGCAACAACTCTTTAACCTTCTCGGAAATAGAAGCAGGTTCATTAACCGGAGTTAATAATTCTTCAATAGCTCTTGGAGACATTGACGGGGATAATGACCTTGACTTAATATTAACCGGGAACTCTTCAGGGGGAAGTATATCAAAAATCTATCAGAACAGTGAAGCAACTTCCAACACCGCTCCAAATGCTCCCGGAACTTTGAGTATTACTGCAGTAGGCGGTTTTTGGAGATTATCATGGGCCGCTCCATCAGATGACCATAATTCTTCCGCTCAGCTTCGATATCATGTTGCTGTCAGCACATCAAGTTCAGGAGACTATAATTATATAGAAGAAATAATCTGCTATCCCCGTGGCCAGGCAAACCTGGGAAATGTGGTTAATAATATTTCACGGATTTATCAGACAAAGATTCCCGTAACATATTCCATTTGGTGGAAGGTTTGTGCAATAGATTCATCATTTAAAAAATCAAACTTTTCAACAGAATACGTTAACCAAGTCCCCGTTTTATCATGGACAGGAGAAGCGAACTATGTTTCAGACGGGATTAACCCGGAAACAGGGGACGAAACAACAAATTTTATTTACCGGGTGAAATATACCGATGCAGATAATAATGCTCCTCTTGCAGGTTATCCAAAAGTCCATATTTTAAAAGGCGGGATTGAGGTTTCAGGAAGCCCATTTACCATGACTGCTGTTAATGCAGGAGACACTGTTTATACAGATGGGAAATTATATACCTATACAAAAACATTTTCAAATGGGGGAACTGATTATACATATTACTTCGAAGCTTACGATTCCAGAAATGCAAAAGCTGGCGGTACCCCGGCTTCAAGTCAGGATTCACCGGATGTAAATATTGATGGATTTTTTGAGATTAATGCCGGAACATTGACCGGGATTTCTTTTGGAGCTGTTGTTTTAGGGGATATTGATAATGATAATGACTTGGATCTTATCCTTTCAGGATGGGATGGTTCTGATGAAATATCAAAAGTATATAAGAATGACGGAACAGGTTCATTCTCCGAAGTATTCCCCGATTCAATAGTTGATGCGGAATCCACTTATTTAACACTTGGAGATATAGATAATGACGGTGACCTTGACTTGATATTTATTGGTAACCTGGACAGGAGCATTCCCCAGGCTGCCAGTAAAATCTACCAGAATGATGGTACCGGGCATTTCACAGAGATCAATCCGGGAACTCTTGAAAATGTTTATCTGGGTTCAACCGCATTGGGAGATATCGATAATGACGGAGATCTGGATTTAATTCTATCGGGAATAACTGGATTTATGAATGGAGAGAGAACGAAAATCTACCAGAATGACGGCACAGGATTTTTCACTGAAATCAATGCCGGTACTTTAACAAATTTATATGAATCCAGTATAGTTCTTGGTGATATTGACAGTGACGGTGATCTGGATATGGTGATTTCAGGGCGAATCGGTTCAGTATATGTAACCAGAATCTATCAGAATGACGGGACAGGACTATTTACAGATATCAATACGGGAACAGTTGATGGAGCAAGACGCGGAAATTCAGTGATTGGAGATATTGACGGCGACGGGGATCTGGATTTGATTATTACGGGCTGGTTCGGATCAGGATATACCTGTGTGATATATACAAATGACGGGCATGGAATTTTTACAAACGCAGGAACTATTTTAGGTGTAATGGTATCTTCTCTTGCTTTAGGTGATATCGATAATGACGGAGACCTGGATCTGATATTAACAGGTAATGCAACCAGCGTTGGACCTACTGCCCGGTTTTATAAGAATGATGGAACAGGAACATTTACTTATGTTGAACCCGGGACACTGCAAGGTGTTATGGGATCCTCAATAGCTCTCGGGGATATTGACGGGGATAATGATCTGGATTTGATTTTAACCGGGGAAAATGCCACATATTATGCAAAGATATACAGAAGTGAACGCTCAGTAAGCAATTTAAAACCTTCTGTTCCCGACAATTTAACTGCGTCGAACAATGGTGGATTCTGGAAACTTTCCTGGAATGTCCCTTCTGATGATCATACCGGAACAAATTTAATGAGATACAAGGTTATTATCAGTACTTGCGCTTCAGGGATTTATAATTATATTAATGATTCAATTGACCTGCCAAGAGGTCAACCTAATATTGGAAATGTAAATAACTCACCTGAACACTATTATGAAACTAATATCCCTGTTACTTCATCATTATACTGGTCGGTTTGCGCAATTGATACTTCATTTATAAGTTCAGGCTTTGCATCTGAGGTTTTTGCATGTAAAACCGGTGATATTACTATTCCGGGACAGGTTGTTGATTTATCAGTAAAAGGTATAGGTTCAAACTATGTAACAGTTCAATGGATGGCCCCGGGTGATGATGGATATTTACCCTGCTTTTCTGCTTATGCATACGATGTCCGGTACTCTACCGGTCCGATTAATTCAGGGAATTGGGACTCTATAACACAGGCAACAGGAGAACCGGCTCCCGGGAATCCGGGAAATACAGATGTATTCTCTATTAACAACCTGGAAAATGATACTACCTACTACTTCGGATTGAAAACCAGAGACTATACAGGGAACTGGTCTGATATTTCAAATATAGTCTCATGTCATACCGGGTTTCTCCACGGGATAGAAAGTGCCACTGTTTCTTATGATAACAATGACGGATATCATTATACTAATTGGGTTGTAAATGTAAAGGTCAAAAATGAAAGTTCTCAAACGGCAACAGGAATCTCTTCGGAAATAGTTGATTGTACGGATTGGGTAATAATTTCCGATGGAACCGCCACATATAATGATATATCTTCGGGGGGTGAAGGATGGAGCACAGATGTCGAACCGTTTAAATTTGATCTGACAAATAGACCGCCGGACGTAATCTATATTAAAGCATGGTTTAACATAATGTATACATTAGCAGGCGGGAAAGAGAAAAAGATACAAAAGATATTATTGGAAATTAAAATTCCGGATAAAGCCGGATCCGAAATTCCCCGCAATTTAACAGCAGTGATTACAGATTCGGGAATAAAGATTTCATGGGATAAAATCGAAAACGCAGAAGGTTATAACCTTTATAGATATAACTCCGGAATTTGGGAGAAATTGAATAATAAAATAATTATTAAAAACAATTTTCTTGATACAAATGTGATTGAAAATATATTATATTCATATAAAGTTACGTGTATAATAGATAACCATGAATCGGGATTCTCCGCAGTCGTGAAAGCTATTTATTTGAAAAATTATTCAGATCTTTCTGAGGTTAAACCATTTCCAAATCCGGCAAACGACAAAGTGATTTTTGATAAGATTCCAAAGGGAAGTAAAATTTATATCTATACGTTATCAGGCGAGTTAATATATGAAACAATCAGTAAAACAAATTCCGAAACATGGTTCCTGGTTAATAAATCCGGGAAATATATTGGAAATGGTATTTATTTCTTTACAATAGAATTCAACGGAGAAATAAAAAAAGGAAAACTCGCAATTGTAAGATAAATAAAAATAAAGAATAAGGTGCCGGCCTAAGCGTTGGGAGTTGTTCAGACAGTACATTAATGTTTTTAAATTGACATTGTTTTTCTGAACTTCGCATAAATTAACTTTTAATATTATCACTCACTATTAAAATAGTGGGCTAATATCGTTCTTCCCTACGGGATGTAAGGGTTAAACTCTATTAAGTTTTCAGTAATGTTTTTGTGGAGAATGAAAGGTGGAGTGTGGCATGTGATAATGGAGGATTCTATCTCTAGAGCACACTATTACACAAAGATTTTATAACTATTTATTCTCTTTTTAATCCCGTTTAATCCTGCGACAAACGAAGCGAAGGCGTCTCAATGTTTCATTAAAACTCTCGGGATCAAAAATCCTTCTTGCATCCACTGTTTTTTAAGCATCAATTGCTCTAAAAATCTGCAACATTATGTGTAATGCAATATTCGCAATTTGCAATTTTCAATTGTTAAATCTTAAATTTTCAATGCGAAGCAATATCTCCATCGGGACTACTATGTCAGTGGTAAGTGGAGAGTGGAGTGTGGAGAGTGATAATGGAATATGTGAACCGTTATTAGTCATTGCGAGGGTTGCTTGCAACCCGAAGCAATCTCAATTGAAGTTAAGTGGTAAATGGAAGGTGGCGTGTTGAACGTGGATTGAATGTTTTAAAGATTTATCTTATGCTCGCAGCATGATACTTATCTTTATGGTAAAAATATTTACATTCAAATGTTTCATAAGTAGTCTTCGCTTTTTGGTTCATTAATTCATAATAATCTTAAAGTAAATAAATTAAATTCTCTTTTTAATCCCGTTTAATCCTGCGACAAGCGAAGCGCAGGCGTCCCGATGTTTCTTTGAAACTATCGGGATCATTCTTCTTGCATTCACTGTTTTGTTAAGCATCAATTGATCTAAACATCTGCAACAACATTTACAATGCCATATTCTCAATTTTCAATTCGAAGTGGTGCACCCCACGTGCGTTGCCATGCATACTTGTTGTGCATGGGTGCATCATCAATCTACAATTTTCAATTGTAAATATTCTCTCCGTGTTCGATGTTTATCCCGAACGAATGTGAAGGATCTCTCCGTGGTAATAATTACATTCTCTTGAATCCTAAGTATCATTTGCTTAT
>JAQVHJ010000464.1 GCA_028696285.1 bacterium | reverse complement strand
ATACACTGCCGGATGGATTTCTTTAAAAAGACAATATTCAACAATCGGCTTTATCGGTTTGAATGAATATTTAATAAATAAAGGGCTTTCTTTATTAAATTCAACGAAGGGTGTGGAAGAAGCTATATCTGTTTTACAAAAAATTGAAAAAACAGCAATGTCTTGGCAAGAATCTGAAAATCAAGAAAAGTATACATTTATGTTTGATAAAGAAGAAAAGACATATTTAGCTTCTGAATTATTAACGGTTCGACACAAAATTACAGGGGTTATTTCAACTCTTGAAGCTGAAAAATTAGCGGGTTCTTTCGAGGAGTATGAGGTTGACGTATGAGGTGTGAAATTTGTGGTTTGGAATTTAAAAGTCTGGGCTGTCATCTTTCTGCACACAACATAACTACTGAAGAGTATTATATTAAATACCTTAAAAAAGAAGAAGAAGGGTTTTGTTTTTTTTGCGGTAATGCTACTAAATTTAAGTCTTTTTCGCAGGGGTTCAGAAAATATTGTAATGAAAGATGTTCCGGAAAAGATTCATGGCAAAAAAATTATGAATTTAGAAAAGGACAAACTCGGAAAGCAGTTCAAACTCAGGAGTATCGTAAAAAAGTCTCAGAGATACATAAAAAAAGATGGCACTCTCAAAATTCGGAAACAAAACAAAAGATACGAAAACACCTTAATCAAATCAGGGAGTTAGCCCCCTCCGTTTCTTCTGAAGAGTTTAAGAATAAAATGCTTGAAAAATATGGGGTTGATAATATTTTTAAGTCTTCGGAATTTAAAAATCAAATGGCTTCTCGAAAGGAAGAAATACAAAAGAAAAAAGAAGAAACCTCTCTTTCTAAATACGGAGTTAAGTATTTCCTTCAATGTGAAAAAGGAATGAATAATTATCGAAGAAGTAAAAAGAATAAAAGATTTGACTCTTTCCTTCTTTTCTTAAAAGAAAAGAATATTACGCCTTTATTCGATAAGAGTTTTTTCGTGGAGAATGTGAAAAACTTTGAATATTTTTGTGAAATATGTAAAAAGGCATTTATTTCTGATTCTTGTATAGCTCAGAATGTTTTTTGCCCGGAAAGTATTCATAAATACACGAGTCAATTTGAATTCCAGATAAAAGAAATTATTACTGAATGGGGTTTTAATGTTGAAACGAATAAAAGATTTTACATAAAAAAAAACCAATACCTAGAAATAGATGTTTTCATCCCGGAATTAAATGTTGGAATTGAATTTAATGGGCTGTATTGGCACTCAGAATTGTTTAAGGACAAGGATTATCATCAAAAGAAAATGTTGTTCTTTGCAAATAAAGGTATTAAACTTTTTCAAATCTTTGAGGATTCTTGGGTAAATGAACGAGAAGTTGTTCTGGAATTATTAAAAACCTTTTTACCGATCACAGCCCCAACAATGATTCAGGGAGCAAACATTAACACTTCCGTAGTTTCTTATTCGGACTTTCCTATTTTAGATGTTGAAAAAACAAATTATCGCAATCCCCATATCCTTCAAAAGAACGGTAAGAATCTTCTTTTATTTAATCTTGAGAAAACAATAAAAGGACTTATTATTTCAGGATTAAAAATAAAAGCCGGGTTTGATACGGTTAATTTAATATCAGAAGTTTTTAAAATTCTCTCAATAACGCATAACGAACGAATTCTGATTGAAATAAATGCGGCGATTGATTCTGTTTTAAATTATTTGAGTATGGGTTGGAAAATATTTCAAATTCAGGAACCACAAGGCTTTTTTGTATATCACAATCAATTAAAGAGGCACCTGTCTTTTTCAGATTTACATCCTTCTTTAAACATGTTGGAACAAGAAGTCCGATTTAGGAATAAATGCTATATGATTTTTAATGCAGGTTCAATTTTACTACAAAAGGAGTCTTAACTAATGGCTTTTCATTCAATCACTTCCGTAAAAACGATTAAAAGAGATAATACGATTTATAACTTGGAATTTATTCCGGGGGAGTCACAGGCTGTAAAACTTTGTCAGTTAGACACTCTTCTTGGGTATAACCCTAAAGGCTTTACTCTTTATTCCAATCAATATCTTCCTCTTTGGGAAGAAACTTCTATTTACGACCGTTTTAAATTGCAAGGCAAGTTTGATTCGCACACTACCGGCGGAGCTATTCTTCACATTAATGTTCAAGACAGCAAGCCCCTGTCCCCGATTCAATTTAAAACTCTTCTCGAACAAGCCCGAACTTCCGGAACTGTTTACTTCGCAATAAATTTAGCTTTCAGTGAATGTAAAAATTCACATTACTCTACAGGACAGCAAGAAAAATGCCCTGTTTGTCAGGAAGAAATTGTAAATCAATATACAAGAGTCGTCGGTTATTTAAGTAAGGTTTCTGCATGGAACAAAACAAGAAGAACCCACGATTACCCGAACAGACATTTCTACACAAACGGAAAATTAGCTGTTCTCGGGAAAGAAGAAACGGAAAATGTTAAAGAAGCTTAATATTGTAGC
>JAQVHJ010000042.1 GCA_028696285.1 bacterium | reverse complement strand
TTAATTTTTATTTATTTCCCATCCGTTCCCTTTCGTTCCCTGTTTAAATTACATTTAAATGCTTAATAAGTATCAATTGCTCTAAACATCAGCACCAGTTGCATAAATGCTATACTCCAATTTTCAATCTAAAATTTTCAATCTTACTTTTTCAATGCGAAGCTCTTTGTTTCATTATATCATTCTTATCTTAAAATCAACTAAGTATTTCTTTCAGCGTGGTCAGCGTGGTCAGCGGTTAAAAGTATTTTTGTCTTTCGAATCACGATTCACAAATCACCAATCACGATTATTCCCTTCATGTCCTTCATGGTAAAGATACATTCAAACGAACGATAAGTATCAAATGCTTAATGGTTCCAAGTATCATAGTTTAAAAGAACTAAATCAATTTTCAATCTAAAATTCAAAGTAGTGCACCCTACGTGGTGCACTATCAATGTTCAATTTTCAATTCTCTTCACAACAAGGCAGGCATTCCCTCCGCCGAAGCCGAATGAATTGCTCATCGCTGCATTCACATTTATCTTTTCGGAACCGTTTATTACGTAATCCAGACGGCATTCCGGGTCGGGTGTTTTATAATTTATTGTAGGCGGGATCTTTCCTTCGAAAATACTCAAAACTGTTGCAATAAACTCGACAGCGCCGGCAGCAGCCATTAAATGGCCTATCATTGATTTATTTGAACTTACTTTAAGATTCTTTGAATGTTCACCGAATACATTTTCAATCGCATTACTTTCACATTTATCATTCAATTTAGTTGATGTGCCGTGGGCATTGATATAACCAATCTCTTCCTTATTAATCTTTGCGTCTTCAATTGCCTTCTTCATTACCCTGATCATTCCGTCTCCAGACGGGTCCGGAGCAGTAATATGGTACGCATCAGATGTATTTCCATACCCTGTGATTTCGGCATAGATCCTCGCATTCCTTTTCAAGGCATGCTCTTCACTCTCAAGAACAACAATACCCGCGCCCTCTCCCATGACAAAACCATCCCTGTTAAGGTCAAATGGCCTGGACGCTGTATCGGGGTCCTCATTTACTGACATTGATCTTGTCGCGCAAAATCCGGCATAGGACAGAGGTGTAATGCTCGCTTCTGTGCTTCCTGCAATCATTATCTCCGCATCTCCCCTCTGAATAACTCTGAACGCATCTCCTATCACATTCGATCCCGTAGAACACGCAACTGAATAGGAAGACATCGGACCTTTAAGATTATTTAAGATAGATGCATTACTTGCTGCCATGTTAATTAAAATCCTCGATACAAAAAATGGTGATACACCCCCCGGTCCTTTTTCATATAGCCGGAGAAAACCGTCCTCTATACTTTGCGATCCGCCTATACCTGAACCGATAAAAACTCCTGCGCGGTTCGGATCAAATTTCCCCGGCTCAAGGCCGGAATCAAGCAGCGCCTGTTTAACTGCAACTAATGCAAATAAGACAAATCTGTCCACTCTCCTGATGACCTTTGGATCAACCCATTCTTCCGCATTGAAATCATCTACTTCCCCAGCTAACTTTGCAGAATATTCATTTACATTAAATTTAGTAATTCTCTTTATCCCGTTGCTGCCGCTTAATAAATTTTTCCAAAAGACATCTTTCCCTATACCTATCGGTGTTACAGCACCAAGCCCTGTAACATAGACCCTGTTTTCATTCATAAAATATCTCCAAAATTATTTCTGTTTTTAAGAACAATAAGTGATTATAACATATTAATAAAATTTAGTCAAGAAAATGATACAAAACTCTGTAATTCACGTTACCTTGTGAACGGTGAACGGTGAACGGTGAACGGTAAACGGTAAACGGTAAATGGTAAACGGTAAATGGTGAATGTGATTCGTAATTCGCTGCAAGCATAAGATTTGTATTTCTCATATTCATTCCACGTTCCACACTACACTTACCACTAATTTACATGTCATATGTCATGGGCCGGCACCTTTTCTTTTCAGAAATCTCAGTAAGTGTAATCCGTAAGGGTAAGGTTTGCTGCGTAAACGTTATTAAATAAAAGTATTGAATGCTGGTGGTACTCAATTAATTCTCAATCTCTATCTCAATCTCGGTCTGATTATAGATAAATAACTCTTAAATATTTAATTCTTATCAAATACAGAAATAGATATTAAAATAGAAATAACGTAAGTCTTACATTATACCGTTACTATTTTTTCCAATTAACTAGAACTATTTCTAGAACTGATTCATTTTTTTCATTTCCTTCAGGAGCTGACGGTAAGTAACCCCGGTCTTAAGACCGGGGCAGAGAAAGAAAAAACGCTATCTGCGAAGTTCAGAAAAATTATGCCAATTTACAAACATAAATGTAATGCTTGAACAACTCCTAACTCCTGGGCCGGCACCTTCATAAATTATATCCCTCCGGGATGAAGAATAATAGACGTGATTCGTGATTCGTGAACCGTGATTCGAAAGAATTGTATTACCAACATTCGATACGATGTGTAGGAGCGAACGGTGAGGACGCATCGCTGCGCTTGCTAGATCTTGCGATAACGCCCGTATCATTTGAACATTATACATCATCAGGTTAAAATGTGAAAAACGGTAAACGGTAAACAGTATTCGTGATTCGCTGCGAACTTAAGATTTGTATTTCTCATATTCATTTCACACTCCACTCTCCACTAATTTACATGTCATATGTCATGGGCCGGCACCTTTTCTTCTACCTGGGTGTCTTAAATATTTAAACAATTTATTATTCTTATGTATGTAGGCCCAGGTTTTAACCTGGGTGTTGCCGGAAACAAATCATATGGGCTTCAGCTCGTGTTTCAGTCCGATTAATCGGACTATGGAATCCATATCAGGAATAAATTCCCGTTACATTTTCTTTATATAAACCGTGGTTAAAACCACGGGCTACCAACATATTCAGAATAAATTCATTAAAAAAATCTATTGTAAATCAATATACCATTTGTTGATTAATTAAAATAAATTTAATAAAAAAATGGGGAAACTCCTGAACTCTTTTTTTCTTGACAAACCCTGTAAAATATTGTAAAATTAACTAATAGATATAAGGAGATCCGTTTGAAAGAGATTTCGCCTTCCATTTTAAATGCTGATTTTTTAAAGATCAACGAGGTTTTAAAAACCTTAAATTCGCATAAGATCAAATCAATCCACTTAGATATAATGGATGGGGTTTTCGTACCCAACCTGACGTTTGGTCCCGGCTTCATTAAACAGTTGAAGCCGTTCAAGGAAAATCTTGAATTTATTTCACATCTCATGATAGTAAACCCTGAAAAGTATTTTGAAGATTATATCAATGCAGGCAGTGACGGGATAGTATTTCACCAGGAAGCAGTTACGCATCTTCACAGTGCAGTTATGAAGATTAAATCATCAAATAAGAAGGTTGGCATAGCGTTAAATCCCGGAACGCCTGTAACTGTATTATCCGATGTAATTCATCTTCTTGACGAAGTTCTGCTAATGAGTGTCAACCCCGGGTTTGGCGGGCAGGAATTCATACCCCGAACATTTCAGAAGATTGAAGAACTGGTTCAGATTCTTGAAGACAGAAATCTTGACAATATCCGGATATCCCTCGATGGCGGGGTTAACTTGAAAAATATAGAAGAGTTATTTGAAACAGGTGTAGATATCGCAGTTGTCGGTTCTGCAATCTTCAATTCCCCTGATATCCCTGAAACCTTAAAAAAATTTATTGATATCTCTGAACGATTTTAATAGGAGGCAATTATGCGCAGGCTATTTTCTATGTTAATATTCATCAGTTTGATTCTCTCGACACCCTTGGTGTATTCAGATATAATCATCACAGAAGTCGCTCCTTCGGGCGGGGGCGGGTTCCCGTATGACTGGGTTGAAATTCAAAATACCGGTACATTAGCCCAGGACCTTACAGGTTGGGCATTGGGTGATCTTGACCCAGACGGCATACCGGAAACGAGAAGATTTGATTTCCCCGGTATTACTCTCGGTGTTAATGAGAGAGCCGTGATTCATTTTACTAACGGCCTTTCTGACTCAACTATTAATGATAATAATCCCGGGTATTGGGATTTATATGTCATTTCAACTGAAGATGACCTCCCAATTGAATTTGAAACATTGGTAATCTTTAATAATTCCGATACAATTGTCGATGCGGTAATATATCAGCTTTCCAATTCATCCTATTACGATTCTGATGTGAACACAATTGAAAATGCAGGGGAATGGATCAGGTTCCCCACGGAAGATCAGGAAGAAGAGAATATTTATTTTGATCCGTTTGTGAAATATGCAGAAGGGAGCGGATTCAGAAGAATCAGCGGAACTGACACCGATTCTTCAATGGACTGGGCTCCGGTTACAAAAGACCAGATGACACCCGGAGGTGATAACCTCTCAACATTAATAGGCGATAAATTTGAACTTTCACAGAATTACCCCAACCCATATCTCCCCTCAGAATATCCCGTCACTAAAATTAAGCTGTCAATCAGTGAAACCGCAAAAATCAAGTTGAAGATTTATGATATAAACGGGGCATTGATAAAAATTCTCCTTGAAGATGAAACACTGGAACCGGGGCAGTATATCTACAGCTGGGACGGAACAAATGACAAGGGGAAGGAAGTACAGAGCGGAACATTCATGATAATGGCAACAGATGGAAGTAAAACTAAAATTAAAAAAATGACCATCTTAAGATAACCGGAGGAAATAATGAAGAATAAAAAAATACTGGTAATAATATTCATTTTAATTTTAGCTCTGTCAGTATTTGCTGCTGAAAGTGCTGAGAATGCCGGTCTATTCCCCATGGCATCTTTTTTAAAGGTCTCCCTTGACCCGCGGGGATTTGCTATGGGAGAAGCTTCTGTTGCCTTCGGTGACAGCCTAAGCGCGGGGATATTCTATAATCCCGCAGCATTGGGACGCTTAAATAAAAGTGAATTTACCTTAGGTTCATACTACTTCATTACACCTGAAATTAAAATGGATTACTTCGGCTTGGCAAAGAACTTCGGGGATATCTTCACTCTATCCTTCGGCGTAATCCAATCCGATACAGGTGAACAGGATAAAACAGATGTATCAGGGAGCGTTCTTGGAACATTTAATAATAAATCTTCCGCAACTTTCTTCTCATTTGGCGGTATGTACGGGCCGGGACTCTTCTTCGGGTTCGGAATTAAGTATGTTGAAGAATCTCTAGCAGGAAGATACGGGAAGATAGTTACAACCGATATTGGAACTATTTATATCCCTCCGACCTTCTCAAGATTAGGTTTCGGAGTATCCATCATGAATATACCCCTTTCCCAGCCTGTCCAGTTTATTGAAGAAAATACTAAACTGGCAACTACTTATAAGATTGGCTGGTTTATTAAGGCAATTGACACGGAAGAACTCATCTGGACTTTTGCATGGGATAATAATATTCCCCAGGACGGGAGATTCCAGATGAATCTCGGAACTGAATTTAATTTTTATGATTTTCTTTATATTAGAGCGGGAGACAAGATTGTCGGATACGATCTGAACGAAGCAACATTCGGTTTTGGCTTGGGACTCTCTGAAGATATGTCCCTGGATTACTGCTACTCTACACGCCCGGAACTCGGGGCTACACACAGATTTGCTTTCTCCCTTAAATTCGGGAAACCAAGAGAAGTTAAGGTTGACACTACTGAACTCGATGCATTGAAACAGCAGATGGACGCAGAAAGACAGGCTATGGCAGAAGAAGAAGCAAGACGCAAAGCAGAAGAAGAGGCCAGACGCCTTCAGGCTCTTGCAGACCAGCAGAAACAGACAGAACTCCTTGCCGCTCAGCAGAAACTTCTTGAAGAGGAAAGGAAGAAACTTGAAGATGCAATGAAAAACGCTGCAGAAGATAAAAACCTTGAAATCAGGGAAGAATCCCGAGGCCTTGTTCTAAACCTTGTCGGTATTAATTTTGCTTCAGGGTCTGCAACCATTCCAAGTTCTGCATACCAGTCTCTTGACAGAGCAGCTGCAATTATTCAGTCGTATCCGGATGTTCAGATCAGGATTGAAGGGCATACAGATTCAATCGGACCGGAAACTTCAAATCAGACCCTCTCACAGCAACGCGCCGAATCTGTAAGAAACTACCTGATTCAAAAGGCAGGTATTCCTTCACACCTTATTACTGCATATGGGTTTGGGGAATCAAAACCGATTGCAAGTAATGATACGGAAGAAGGAAGATTCAGAAACAGGAGAGTTGAGATAATACTTCTTACGGGAAACCAGGGATCATCATACTCAGAACCTACTCCGTACTACCCCCCAACCCCGACTTATTATGAGGAACCTGCACCGTCGTACGAAACACCCATGCCGGAATCAAGCGGCGGCGAATATACAGTATATGTCGGTTCTCACAAAACAGTTGTAGCGGCGGAGAGAGAGATAAGTCAATTGAAACAGCACGGATATTCCGCGGAATATGTTCAGGTGGATGTCCAGGGGAAAGGGACATATTATAGAGTAAAAGTCGGTTCTTATGACAGCGCAACTGCTAATCAGATAAAAGCGGATCTCGCATCTCAAGGTTTCGATGCATGGATTTCTCATTAGAACAGAATCGAAAAATTTTGTTATTGACTTTTTGCTTTTTATATGTTATAATTTTAATTATAGTAATTGAAAATTAAGGAGGTTTTCTCATGAGAAAGTCTATTATCATTTTGGCAGCATTATTAGTCATGCTCTCTGTAAATATTTTTGCAAGTGATGATGTCGGAACTACAGGAGCAGCATTCCTGAAAATTGATATAGGAGCCAGACCCGCAGGTTTAGGTGATTGCTTTGTCGGTATTGCTGATGACTATAATGCTATTCAGTGGAATCCCGCAGGACTTTCATTTATTGAGAAAGGGCAGGTAGCTTTTATTAGAACAAACTGGCTTGCCGATACAAGCTTCAACGCGGTAAGTTTTGCATACCCGTTTAATTTCGGAACACTCGGATTTAATTGGACTTCTTTAAACTACGGAAGCATTGACGGTTATGACAACTACGGAAACCCGACAGGAAGTTTTACTCCAACCGATACCGCAATAACTCTCTCCTATTCAAAGGAATTGATCAAGGGTTTCGGCCTCGGTATTAATATTAAGCAGATTCAGAGTAAGATTGAATCAGAAAGCGCTTCTACCCAGGCATTTGATCTTGGCGTCCTATATAAAATGGAGATTTCGGGTAATCCGTTCAAGTTGGGATTCTCTATCCTGAACCTCGGCGGTGAGATGAAATTTATTGAAGAAGGTGATCCTCTCCCGACTAATTACCTCTTCGGTTTCTCTTATATGATCTTCGAGAATGATTCGCATTCTGTCCTTGGAGCTATTGACCTGTCTAAACCTACTGATAATGATTTCAGAGCAAACCTCGGCATTGAATACGGATTTAAGAAGATGCTCTTCTTCCGGGTTGGATATAAGGCAGCAGGGTATGATATTGAAGATATTACCGCAGGCCTCGGTTTCCATTACCCGCTGAAGAATAATATTTTCGGATTCGATTATGCTTTTGGAAAAATGAAAGAGATCAACGATGTTCATAGATTCTCCGTTTCATTCGAGTTTTAATCGGGAATCTCATTAAATAAATTTTACTTTTCTTAAAAAGCACTTTTACATTTACTTATCATGACATTCATTTCATATATCATATTAACATATTTTAACAGAGAGGTTTTACTATGAAGATCCGCTTAGTCCTGATTACCATGTTAATTCTCTTCCTTCCCGTTCTTTCATTCTCAGTACCCACTTCCATTACTGTGGACGGGGGGATTACTGATTGGGTCGTCATCCCTGACCCGACATCGAATTCCGATACCTTTTCAATGGGTGAATTGATTTGGAATGATGAACTTAATGATTACAGAACTGATAACGGAAATTTCTATGATATTGAACAGGTTCGATACTCATGCGACAGTTCATACCTCTATTTTATGATTGAATTGAGTTCCATGCCGTCATTGGGGACGAACGGCGATCCATGGATTCAGATTTCATTTGATATTAATTTCGCAAGCGGAAGCGGGAATACATTCCTGGCTTTAAGTTGTGATACACAGGTAAACACGGATGCTGCGTGGGAGTATCTCCTGGTTATTGACCTGGCAAATGCAAGCTTTGCTTCTACAACAACCTTGACAGGTGATGCAAAAGAAATATGGAACGGGGGAAACGGTATTGATATCCTGAATACTTCATGGACAGATGTTTCAACAGTAAATGATATGGTAAGCGTAAATCAAGCTTCCCATACCATTGAAGTGAGAATTGCAAGATCTACTATCGGAAACGGAAATGCCTACAGAACCTGCATCACCTCTGGGCGAAGTGATGGAACCGGCAATAGCTGGGATGTTAGCGGAAGCTCCGATGTTATGGACTGTATAACAAATATTGCAGGAAATACCTGGGGAGAGGTTTCAGATGGATTCATCGATTATTATGATGTCATCCCTGTTCCGGTTTTGAAAAGTTTTAATGACCTGTTGATTAATGAGTTCATGCCGGACCCGGTAAAAGTAAGCGATACTAACGGGGAATATTTTGAAATATATAATAACCAGGCAAACCCACAGGACTTAAACTATTCAAACGGTTTCTGGATCTGTGATAACGGAACTAATAAGACTACTTTAGCACAGGATTTATTTAATCTCCCTGCTTATGGCCTTACTGTCTTTGGAAATGACGGGAATTCCGGAACAAATGGAGGTTATACCCCCGACCTGACCTATACTGGTTTCTTCCTGGGGAATACCTCTGATTCTTTAATTTTGTGCCAGTTTAAAAAGGAAATAGACAAGGTTGAGTATGACGAAAATACATGGTTCGGAAATAACCCCGGATATTCATACGAAAGAATTGCCTATGCATCACCTTCCGATTCAACGAACTTTGCTGTTGCCCTGATGTTCTACGGTGACGGGGATTACGGAACCCCGGGAAAAAGAAACTCGGTCAATTGCGATGTTACAGATGTTACAGCTCCTGATTGGCCAACCCCCGGTATATCAAATATTACTGCTGCTCCGTCAGGTATTGGCGGTGTTCTCGACATTGATTGGGACCAGGCATTCGATAATGAAAATTCCCTTGTTTATTATGCTGTATATAGATCTACCCAGACAGGCTTTGTCCCGAACTCAAGCTCCATAATAGTCACTGCGACTGTCCCAATCGGTTTTTCAGACTCGGGCTTGACAGATGGCGTTACTTATTACTACAGAATCGGAACAGGAAACTGTAACGGTTTGATTACCTTGAATTCAGATGAGGTATATGGAATCCCGGTCTCTTCAGGAACCGATTCAATCTATTCTATTCAGTTTAATAATACAACTCCGACCGGGAGCGATGCTACGCACGATATATGCTACCCGTCTCCGAGAGATGCAGAAGAAGTTACTGTATCCGCAATTGTAACAGCTTCTTATACAACAGGACCAGGCTATACAAACTTCTGGATACAGGATTCTTCCGGGGCATGGAACGGGGTCTATGTATACGGAAATAATACTAATCATCCCGCGCAGGGAGACTCAATAAGCATAACAGCAACAGTTGATGAATATTACGGTTTAACCGAACTGAAAAATATCAGCGGGTATGTCCTCCTGGGTTCAGGACAAACTCCTCTTGAAACACTTGTGACTGTTCCCGATGTCGGAGGAACTTGCGGGGCAACTCCCGAAGCGTATGAGGGTGTACTGGTAACACTTCAAGATGTCATGGTCTCCCAGACAATGAACGGCAATGGTGTCTGGGAAGTCAAAGATCTCTCAGCTAATACATTGAAAATTGATAATACCCTGGCATACTCTTATACCCCCGCACTGTATGACTGGATAGACTCCATTACAGGTGTAATGACATTCAATTTCGGGGAATATAGACTTGAACCAAGAGACGATTCCGATATCGTAACCGGAACAGCTCCATGCAATACCGCAGATGCAACTGCCCCCGACTGGACTGTCTCAGGCGACGCAAACCTCATCATCACCGACCCTGAAACAGACGGAGACCTTAACCTTTCCTGGGACTCCGCCACCGACCCCGAGAACCCGATTTATTTATACTATTCTGTATATAGATCTACCCAGACGGGGTTTGGACCGGGAGTAGTGAATTTGATCGCAACAGGACTTACTGCAGGAACTTATTCTGATTCAGGCCTGACAAACGGGACAACGTACTATTACAGGATTAGGACATATAACTGTAATAACAATGAAAGGTACAATACAGACGAAGGTTCCGGAACCCCGACCAAGACTGTTTACCCGGCAAGTTCTGTTGTTATAAACGAGGTAGTTGCCAAGGGAACGGAATGGATTGAACTGTACAATAATACCGCTTCCCCTGTTGACCTTTCCGGATGGGAGCTGGCGGTGTACTCAACAGGTTCAAACGGAAGCATTAACGCAGGTGTAACGGTTGGGGCAAATTCATTCATTATCCTCGGTTCAAGCAATGTAACAAATTACCAAGCGCTTT
>JAQVHJ010000041.1 GCA_028696285.1 bacterium | reverse complement strand
ACATCCGAAAGGTCAGGGGATGCCATTCGATGCACAGGGTGTGCCAAAAAAGAAGGTCGTCCTTATTGAAAATGGCCAAGTTAAAAACATGGTTTATGATTATTATCATGCCTTGAAATTTAAACAGAAAAATACCGGGCATGCATTACTTCCACAAATGGTTTATGGACCGATGCCGCTTAACCTCGTTCTGGAAAGCGGAAAAGATACACCGGAAAATATGATTAAATCAACAAAACATGGAATTCTGGTTACTCGGTTCCATTATACAAATATTATTGATCCGATCAAAACTTTATATACCGGAATGACAAGAAACGGAACTTTCCTTATTAAGGACGGAAAGATACATAAAGGAATAAAAAATCTCCGGTTCACCCAGAGTATTCTCGAAGCTTTGAATAATGTGAAGCAGATCTCAAAATCACAGGTGTTCTCCGGAGGATTCATGGGAGGTGGTTCTATCATACCACAGCTCAAAATTGATAACTTCACATTCACCGGGAAAACTGAATTCTAAGGTGCCGGCCTTTTGCTTTTTACTTAGCTCAAACTCTTTGTAATTTTAAGAGGGCAGGAACAAAATCATGCCCTCTTTTTTATTTTCAAGTATTATACGATTTTTGCTTCATTATATCATTATTATTTTAAAATCAACTAAGTAAAATCTTCTCTGCGTCCTCAGCGTCCTCTCCCGATTTCGTGGAACCTTCATCGGGACTGCTCGCTGTTAAACTATATGCTCGCAGTGCGAATTAAAACCTCTGCGGTGAAAGTCACATTCTATTTCTAACTAAGCATCTCTTGCTCCTTGGTTCCTTATATCGTTTTAATCTTAAAATCAACTAAGTAAATTTTCATCCTTCTGCGATTCTGCGGTGAAATATCACATTCTCCTGCTGTCTAAGCACCAATCTCTCTTTGGTTCAGTATATTGCTTTAAATTAAAATCAACTAAGTAAATTTTCATCCTTCTGCGATTCCGCGGTTAAATAAATTCTCTGCGTCCTCAGCGTCCTCTCCCGATTTCGTGGAACCTTCATCGGGACTGCTCGCTGTTAAACTATATGCTCGCAGTGCGAATTAAAACCTCTGCGGTGAAAGTCACATTCTATTTCTAACTAAGCATCTCTTGCTCCTTGGTTCCTTATATCGTTTTAATCTTAAAATCAACTAAGTAATTTTTCATCCTTTTGCGATTCCGCGGTTAAATAAATATTTTCTGTGCTCTCTGTGGTCAAAAATGTTAAAAATGAAAGAACCGTCCCTTTTTTTGTTGACAGAAGGGGTGGAATGTGATAAAATAAGTTAAAATATGAGGAAAATTTGTAATGAGGAAGTTCACGGAAGAGCTGTTGTTGACTCTAAAACTCTTAGGTGAGTTGAATTTACGGGAGATTGTTTCGACTTACAGGGAATTAGATGGCGAGGAATCGGAGAAGACCGTAAGGCAGATGATACATTATCTTCAAAAGAAAGGCCTTATCCAGAAGAACCGGACGAAACGTGGGCTTTCAATCTATCTAACAAAGGCAGGACTCAATTTCGTGAATGAATCAGAAAGGATAACCTTCCCCGAATTCAACGAATGGAACATGAAATGGATTGTCATCTTTTTTGATATCCCCGAGAAAGAGCGAGCCTTGCGGGATCGTTTCCGGAGAAAACTGAAAAGTTTCGGTTTCGGGATGCTTCAGAACGGGGTTTGGTTTGCTCCCGATACCGGGGATTCAGGGATTAAGGAGTTTATCAAGGAACAAAAAGTAGAAAAATTTACTATAATAATTAAAGGTAAGTTTGATAATTTTGAGATCTCTTCTGAATTACTATATGAAAAATTTCAGTTTACGGATATATTAATCGGGTTAAAAGATTTCCACGTCAAAATGATGGATGTTTTTAATAGGACCGAGAAATTAAAAAAGAGTTTTACCGAAAAGCTTCATATCAAGGTCGCATTAAGAAACCGTTTTAGAATCGGACTAAGCGAATACCTGAAAAAGATTCCGCCATTTCCTGAAAAATTACTTCCTGACCTTCGCGAAATACGTAATGCTATTTCAGATTATAACAGGATAAAAAATCATACTACACAGGAACTATTCAAAGACAGAGTATATAAATGAAATAATACAGGAATTTAGGTCTATGAATATTCTTCTTTTACTTTTCATCATTTTTTTTAAAGTGGGGGTTTTCACTGTCGGGAGCGGATATTCAATGCTTCCGCTGCTTCAGCATGAAATTGTTGACAAACAAAAATGGATGACCGATTCCGAGTTTACAGAATATGTTGCAATCTCTGAAGTCACTCCCGGTCCAATAATGATCAACCTTGCAACCTTTATCGGATTTAAAAAGGCGAATCTACCCGGGGCTATCGTCTCAATTTTAGGTGTGATTTTATTCCCCTCCATTTTTATTCTAATTCTTACCAATTTATTAATCAAATATAAAGATCTCCCTTCTGTAAAGGGGGTTATTTATTTTATCAAGCCGGTTGCTATTGGGCTTATTGCAACCTCCATTATTAAGCTGGGTACCGTTACCTTTAATAACTTTAAAAGCATGTTAATTACCATAATTACCCTGGTTCTTGTTTTTTATCTTAAAATAAACCCGGTTTATGTGGTGCTTTCAGCTGTTTTATTAGGATTGTTATTTCATAAACACGTTTAAATCTGGAGAAAAAATGTATAAAAAAATCCTGTTAATATTTCTTTTAATCTTTCTGTTCTTTCATCCTTCTTCTGCGGGGGAACTTCTTGAAAAAACTGTTTATATTGCAGTTACCAGTGATGAACATGGAAACCTTTTTGACTATGATTTCATTTCAAAAGAAGAGTTTCCCGGGGGATTAGTTCGAGTCTCAACCTGGATTAAGGAATTCCGAAAAGAGCATCCGGACTTGATCGTTTTAAGTGTCGGAGATATTATTCAGGGAACGCCTGTCACAGCTCTTCACAATGCTCAATTCGACAAAGAGCCCGACCCCATGATTATTGCAATGAACTTTATCGGGTATCAGGCAGCTGCTTTAGGCAATCACGATATTGAGCAAGGACTTCCGGTTTTAGATGAACTTCAGAAGCAGGCAAAGTTTCCGATCCTCGCAGCCAATGCAGTATTCGAAAAGAAAAAAAACAAACCATATTTTGAACCATATATAATCATCCATGTTGACGGGATTAAAATAGCGGTCTTAGGTATGATTACACCCGGAATTCCACAGTGGCTTAACAAGGAAGTCTATGCAGGAATTAAATTTCTTGATATTCCCGAGAACGCTCAATACTGGGTTAAACAGATTAAAAAGAAGGAGAAACCGGATATTATAATCGGCCTTCTCCATTCCGGTTATGGCAAGAAGGAAGTTGGTGAAGAAAACCAGCCTAAACCCATTGAAAATGCTGCAATTGAAACTGCAGAATTAAATCCCGAGTTAGATATTATCCTCTCCGGCCATATTCATATTCCCATGGAGAATGATATGATAAACGGGGTATTAATGTCCCAGCCGGGATCCGGCGCTAAGAATATCTCTCTAATCACAATTAAAATGATAAAAACAGATAAAAACTGGGAAGTTAAAACAAAGACCGCTCAACTAATTTCCATGAAGGATGTAAAGCGTGATGAGGAACTCTTTAAAATTCTTCAACCTTATTTCGAAAAAACAAAAGAGTTTTCTGAAACACCCTTAACAGTAATTGACAAGGATCTAAATACATTCCATTCCTATTTCAAAGACTGTGCAATAGTTGACCTGATCCATCAGGTTCAATTACAGGAGACCGGCGCTGATATCTCTGCCGCCGCGCTGTTTAATCCAAATCTACAACTGGAAAAAGGAGACATTACAATTGCAGATGTGGCAGGTATTTACAAGTATGAGAATTTCCTTTATGTTAAGGAGATGACCGGGAAGCAGGTCAAGGACTATCTCGAATATTGCGCCACATTCTTTAATAGCCCCGACAAATTCAATGAAGGAATTATAAGCGGAAAACTTAAAGGTTATAATTACGACACACTCGAAGGCGTAAGTTATGAGATAGATCTTAGCGAACCTGAAGGAGAAAGAATAATTAACTTAATTGAAACCAAAACCGGAAAGCCCGTTAATATGGAGAAAATATATAAAGTTGCAATGAATAACTACCGGTCTAATGGCGGGGGCGGACATTTAGAATCAGCCGATGCGTTAGAAACTTCAATAATCTACAGGTCCAGTTTCCCGGTCCGTGATTTAATTATAAAATATCTTCAGGAAGGTAACTCTTTCAGCACTTCACCTTCAGGGAACTGGAAGATAATACAGGAACAAGAGATTATAGAAATAATAAATAAAAATCTCGATAACATTAAAAACATGAGATAGGAAAAAATGAAAGATGAAGTAATTGATTTAAGAAACACACCGTTAATCTCACCGCAATCGATAAGGTCTCCGAAATATGCTCTCCGTGATTTTGCCGGGATTCTTGTTCTTAACGGGGAAATAGTACTCCGAACAAATAAACTCGCGCACGATATACAGAATGATTATGAATCAAAAAAACTGGTTTTGGTGGGAGTTTTAGATGGTAGCGTTCATTTCATAAAAGACCTTTCAGAAGGAATCGGAATTCCGATCAAACGCACTTTTATTAAAGTCTCGTCATACAGGGACAATACAACTTCAGGAGAAATTGAACTGCATCTTAATCCAATGATCAACCTTAACGGAATGGATGTTTTAATTGTTGAAGATATTGTTGATTCCGGCAAAACCCTACAATTTATTATTGATGAGATTAAACAGAAATTCAATCCAAATACCGTTAAAACCTGTTCTCTTCTTGACAAAGCGGAAAAACGCGCTCCGGGATTTGAAAATGTTGTAGCCGATTATACCGGATTTATCATTCCTGATGAATTCGTCGTCGGGTACGGGCTTGACTTTGCCGATAATTACAGGGGCTACAGGCATATTGCTGTATTGAAACCCGAAGTCTTCAGCAAATAAAAACTGCAAAATTAATATAAGTATAATAAGCCACTTCAGAATGACGCGAGAATAACAGCAGGTGAATATTTGTCGCTACTTCTTTCCGGAATAGATCTTGACGGGCTTTTGCAACATCTCTTTCCCCCTGCTTAGAATATCTACATGATGGCATTCTATTTTACTCTCTGTTATAAGTTTCAAAGCAGATTCCGGAAACATCAATTCTACCTTCTTATCTGTGCGCGGTTGTTCAACAAACTCCTGTATTCTTTTCCTGAAATCTCGGTAAATTTGCCCTGAATATTTCTTCTGAATATTTTTTTTTGAATAAATCTTCCCTTCTATTTCAAGCATTATTCCCGGTTGGATAAACTCAATAACGCTCCTGTAAATTTTTTGGGGGACCATGACTGTAAAGTAATCTCTGTCTTTTTCTGAAAATCCTTTAAAATTTTTTACTTTAATGATAAATTCCCCATAATCCCGATTCTCCGTAATCAAACCGGTGCATACCTTACCTGCTACAGTAACTCTGTTTATCTGCTTACATGGTTCTTGAAGTGGAATAATTTCAAAAGGATTAATCACAATATTATTGGGGGGCGGCTTTTCTCGGAGAGAATATTTATCTAAAAGGGCATTTAGCTTATTTCTAAAAATAAAGTCAGAAATAATCTCCGCATTATACTGATCTACACTCTCCCTGACAGATGCTACAAATAATTTCGTCTCATAAAAGTTATAAATCTTCCTGTAAATTAACTGTGAAGAAAGAATACCTGAAATTAAATATCTCTGTTTCTTCTCTTTAAATATTTCATTCTTTTCTAAATTCTCAATTTGAATAAAAACTTCTCCTTCCTCTCCCTCGTAAGTCTCATAAAGATATAATCTCCCATTCACTTCTTTAACCTGCCCGGTTAATAATGCAAAATTCAAAACAAACTCTTTCGACTCCATAGTACAACTCCTTATTATTCAAGAGAGAGAGTGGGAGGATTTTTTCTCTCTCTTGATTCTTTTTTTAAAAGACTTTTTGAATTAGTATCTCAAGCAGCCTTAAAACAATCTCCTTACCAAAAACAAGCCCTAAAATGGCGATTACGGTAGTCATAAAGTAGATTAAATCTACTTGTCTGTCTGAAAGTTGTGTATTACCATTCTTCTGTGGAAGTGATAATTGAAAACCTCCGGAAATCTCTTTCTTAAGAGAATCTTCTTCAATCGTCATCTTTAAAGGTGTCTTTTCCTTTTCTGATGATGTTTTCTTTGAAGGTAATTCTTTTTTTATAGATTTCGCTCTCTTCATCTTAGTTCTCCTTTGCTTTTTATATCAGATTAAATTCTGATAAATAAGTTCTGCATAAGAAACCTCCCAATCTCTCTATGAGAACGAAATCTGAACCGGAAGGGGTGGCTCTCTTAAATTTATTTATATCTATACACTGTCTTTCCATTAAATAAATTTCTCTTGTATCTTTTTCCATTCATCACCTCATGTAAAATTATAACATAAAATTTTAAGTCAGTCAAATTAACACAATTCAGTTTTTTAATTGAAACAAAATAAAAAAAATACAAATAACGTAATTATGGCCATTCCTCAGAAAGGTTATCTGTTTTTTTACCGGATTTTGTAATCACCCGGATACCGTTTACCGTTCACCGTTTACCATTCACCGTTTACCATTCACCGTTTACCATTCACCGTTTACCGTTCACCGTTTACTGTTCACCGTTTACCGTTCACCGTTTACCGTTCACCGTTTTTATATTGACAATTTTCTAATTATATGATATATTAACCTTAATCTTTTGAGGAGTCCTAAAATAATGGAAGAGATTTTTAAACCTTATAAAACGTATCTTAATGATGTAGAAGTAATCCTTTTTGATTCAGTAAAAAATATGGCTATATTGCAGGAGCCAATTGAATATTTCCTTTCATCCGGAGGAAAAAGAATTCGTCCGTTATTTGGAATCATAATGAATTTAATCTTTGACGGCAAGCCCGATAATATTGCGAAGAAATGCGCAGCTGTTGAACTTATCCACACAGCATCTCTCATTCACGATGACATAATCGATGAATCAGATCAAAGGAGAGGCGTTCCTACCGTTCATGTAAAATATGGTTTAAGCAAAGCTATTCTGGCAGGAGATGTTTTAGTCGTAAAGGCTCTGGAATTAATGCACCCGTTTAATTCGGAATTCCTTGCATTTGCAAACACCTGTTATAAAATGGCTGTGGGTGAGGCGAAGACAGATTATCTCGAAAATATTAAAGGAAAAACAGCGTCTCTTTTCCAGTTAATCTCTATCTGCGCAACTTCCGGCCTCGAATCTGCTGATATAATAATGGAAGACATCGGAAGATTCGGCTTGAGCTTTGGTTTAATTTTTCAGATGAGGGATGATTACCTTGACGGAAAATGTGATAAGGATTTTGATAAATTCTATAATGAGTGTAAAAATATTCTTCAAAAATTTCCTCAAAATGAACACACGCATGCTCTTGAGAAGCTTCTGGACTTTTCAACTATAAGAAAATATTAACCATCTAAGCTGAGTACCCGAGAAGAGATAGACGTTTCTTTATATCACGGTATTCTGTATCATGTGATAATATCTCAATTCCAAGCTGAGCACATTTTTTCTTCTCACCTAAATGTTCGTAAATAATAAAGGAATTATAAAGAATCGATAAATAAATTTTCGGTTCAGCTTTTTCAAATTCAATCCCCGACCTTAGAATATCCCTGGCAAAAGTATATTTCTTCAGACGAATAGATACATCAAGCAATCCGTCAAAGGCCGGGGCCCTTACCGATTCTTTCTCACTTCGCTTATAGATCAAGAGAAAAAGTTCTAACGCTTCCGGATACTTCCCTGTTTCCTTGTACCTTTGCGCCAATTCCAGTTCAAGAATATTTTTCTCTTCTTTCAAAATATCACTTTTTAACCCGCGTAGTTTTTCAATCTTATCTTTTAATTTTTTAATCTCTGCTTCCTCAACAAGAATATTAAGCCTGTTCAATTTATCTGAAATATATATCCGGGAAGGATCCAGTTCAACAACTTTTAGATATGCCTTTTTTGAATCATCTATTCTCCCGAGATTTGCATATAAATCACCCAACTTCTCTACCAATACCGGATCTTGGGGGAATAAAGTTATTAACTCAAAAAGAAATTCCAACCCATCTTCCAACTCACCTTGATTCTGGTAATGATATACTATGTCCAATGCGCTGTTGTAAGCTTTCTTCTCTCCAGGGTACTTCTTTAAAATCTCTTTAAAAATACCAAAGGCTATCTTATGCCGATCTATTGCAATATACAATTTAGACAGTTTATAAAGAATCTCTAAATCATCCGGCTGCCTTTCGTTTATCTTTACCAGGACATTTATCGCATCAACATGACGTTCTAATTTAACATAATCATCACTCAGTTCAAATAAATATGGCAGCCTATCTCCTTTAAAGGCACGCAGAAATTCCTCAATGTACTGAACTTTATTAAAAAGATCCCCTTTCTCTTCGTAAATTCGTGCGATATCCTCCAATATCTCCGGGTCATTCCCCCAAAGAGAAATAAACTTTATTGAATATTCCAGCCTATCATCTAACCTGCTTTTAAAATTATACCGGAATTTTCTTAATAATTGCCGGAGACTTTCCTCTTTTTTTAAATCAAAATATATATCAAATAAGATTACATAATTTTCCAAATCCTCCTCGTTTGCCTTTAATAGCCCTTCAAGAATATCTATCGCGTCATCTATCCTGTCTCTTCTCAGAAGAATTACTGAGTATCTCTTCAATTTATCCGGACTAAGTTCTTCAATTCCGCGCCAGTTCCTGTACACATCCAAAAGTATATCTTCGTCTCCAAGACTCAAACCGATTTTTTCTATTTTATCATAGAGTTCTATCTTTTCTGTACGCGTTCCTAAGAGCTTTTCCAATATGTTCATCACATCAACAGCTTCCTTCTTTAAACCGGAACCTAAGAATGCTCGAATACTGTATTCTAAAAACTCCCGGTCTTCCGAATCCTCCTTTAAAATACTTCGGAATCTTACTGACGCTGCCGAATATTCTTCTTTATCAGTAAGAACCATTCCAATAAATCTTATCGCTTCGTCTAAGTCTGGAGATAGTCTTAAAACCGAATCTGCATAAGATAACATCGATTCCAAGATCTCAGGACTCTCAGCATATGTTCTCATTACATAAAGATTCTCTAACGCTTTAACGGGGTTCTTGATAAATAATGAATATTTTACTATCTTTTCCAAAATCGGTAATGGCTCACTTGATACTTCGCTTAATTTCTCTGAAATTATTATTAAATCTTCTATCTCCTCCAAGTCCTCTGCAACCTGCGCGCCAATCTCTAAAATCTCTATTCTCCTTTTTAATAATTCATCATCTAATTTCAGGTATAACTTAACACCCTTTAACACATCCTCATATTTAAATAATTCATGAGAAACCTTTACCTGGATATATAAGATCTCCGCATCCAGTTCTTCGGGGATATTTAAAAGCATCTTCAGGTAGTTATCCGCATATTCATAGTTCATCATGCGAAAATACAGGATTGCCAGACGCTTTATATACAAGTTTTTCTCCGCGTGCTTCCTGTGGAGAACTGTATAAAATTTTAAGGCCCGTTTATTTAACCCTAAATTAAAGGCAACACCTGAGAACATCCTAGACCTTAAATATATGGGGGGATACTTATGATAATACTGAAGAAAGTATATACCGCATGTTATTATAATTATGAAAAACACAACAGAAATTACTATAATTCCAATCTGATACGAATCCAATGATTAATCTCCTGCTAATAATATAAAATTATAACCTTTAATGTTTTTTTTGTCAAGAGAAAATTAATAACACTGGGTTACCATATTTGAATTAAAATAAAATCCTTCAGGATTTATATGTTCTTTAAATTAGTAGCCTGGGCATTCATGCTTAGGAAAAAAGAAAAAATTATCTCGCAGAGTTAAGATTAATTTAAAATACAAAATATTATTAATGTAATGTTTTTTTTACATTTCGTACAACGTTTCACGAATCACACATCACCTCTTCCGTTAACCTTTCACTGTTAACCGTTCACCGTTTACCTTTTTCTCCTTGACAAATTTCTCTTTTTCATTTATAATTTGAAACAAGAAAAAGGAAACAAGTGAAAAAGAAAAAATCAAAAATGCAGCCGGGAAAAAACAGAACAGATAAGTCTGTCATTTCTATTCTCTCCGTTCTCTTTTCCGCGGCCGGAACCGTTCTTGCATTCATCAATGCTATTCACGCAAGATCGTGGATGCCCATTGCAATCATTGCATGCTGGTTTATAGGACTATTCCTGGCATTTAATTCACAGAAAGCAACCATCAAATGGAACCGCATTCTTGGAATGGTCAGTGTCGGAATAATGGCTCTCTCCTTTCTTGCTTTTCTTATTTACTCACAGGTTGTTTCAAGTTCAGATGAACATGCAAAACTCCAGCTGTGCAAAACAAATATGTTCAATCTTGCCGATGCAATTGAGAAATATAAGTCAGATCATAACAATCACTATCCCCAGACAATCGAAGCTCTTGCTGACGGGAAATATCTCGAGAT
>JAQVHJ010000040.1 GCA_028696285.1 bacterium | reverse complement strand
TGTGCCTCCGCACCGGTTCAGGGTACAGTCTGAAATATTAACTGTGCCCTCTAAGGCTAATGATGAATTGGTCACCTTCTCAAGCTTTGAATATTTAATTAATAACGGTTTTATATATTTTTTCAAAAAGAAATTCCTTAATCTTTTACTAACTAATTATTATAACACAATCTCTAATAATTGTCAAATCTAAATTCCCGCTTCTCAGCGCATCCCTGTTACTATTCTTCCCCTCTATACTCGGAATCGGTTTCAGCTGAAGGATTAATCTTGATTAGCTTCAGAAAATATTCCTTGGACTTCTTCATATCCCCAATCTTGAAATACAGTTCATTGAGTTTCTGAATAATATCTGCGTTATCCTTATCAATGTTATGCGCCTTTTCATAGTGCTTTATTGCGCCGGAAAGGTCTTTCTTCTTGATAAGGGCTTCAGCCTGTTTTACCAGTTCCGAAACAGTTAATTTAGCCACTTGCGGTCTCCCTTTCTCTTTATATAAGAGTGTTTTTACCAGATTACCGCCACTTTCCTGAACTCATCCTTACCCGAACTTGTTTTAAACAATACCATATATATACCGCTTGCTACGCGGGTTCCCTTTTCATTCTTTACATTCCACACAGCAACAGAACCGGTAGTAGATGTATACGTGTTACCATAAGGCAATGTCAATTCAGTGTAGTTTTTGTAATATATTAAATTTTCATCGTCGATTGAACAGATTAAATCACCTGCAATCGAATAGATATTAATCTCTTCGACATCATTCGGAAGACGGTCAAAAACAATACCTGTTTCTGAATCGCCGAAACCGGCAACAGACGGTTTGAACGGATTGGGATAGATTCTGTATTCCTTACCGTCCTCTCCGGATTTATCTTTTAATTCACCGGTAAAGAATAGGCCGAATGTCCCGAGTTTCTTCGTTTTGAAAACGACAAAACCTCCGTCCGTAGTATCATTCCCGGGATTCCCGTCCTCATCCTCAATTACAGTACATGGAATTAATTCCCAGGTATTTTTTGTTTTATTATACCTGTAGACATTTAGATCCTTCTCGCTCTCCTTCTTCGGAATCGCCGCGCCAACATAATGCATTTTTATCTCTGCTTCTTCATCGAGTTCCCTGTCAATTCCTCCTGCAAGGAATGTCCTGTACTCCCCGATTGAAGTGAGGTTTGTATTCGTTCCTGAAGGCGGATTCACTAATGGAAGGATGGAGATGGTACCCAGGGTTGAGGCGTATCCCTCTGTAAGGGTAATTGAAGTATAGCAGTGATCCGAAAGCGTGAAGAAACCCTTTGAAAATTTATAATTGATCCCCCTGCTCGGGCTCGTGCCGTCAAATCCGTAAATTGTCGGGTCGAGGAAGATACTGACCTTATAATTCCCGGAACCCTGGTCATTGTCTATGAATACAAATTTATCCCCGCCGGATGGAGCCCACTTGACAAATGCTTCATTTCTCACGGTATATTTCGGGGGGTTCCCTGCGAGCCAGTAACCGATATCAGGTTCATATTTATATGAATCGAAGTCGCAGTTCTTAAGTGTGTTTCCGGGGTCAGTGACAAAGCTGACATTTGAGAACATGTTATTATAATCTTTGCAGTAAGAGATCATAGTTCCGTCCGGACTCCCTGACGGTCCCCAGATTGAACGGTTATTTTCAAAAGGTGACCCGGTTAATTCCTTCACCCTGTAATCGGTCCAGGAATCAATCGGGGCTGCGGTCAAGTTCCTGATATCATCAATAACCGTGAAAATATCATTAATAATATAGATGTCTGAGTATGCTGTAAGGGCCGGGGAACCGGGCCATCTTACGACAAAGACCAGGTACGGTGTTCCGGAAAGAGGGACAACCCACTTCGGTTCGTATAACTCCACATCTGTATTCATGTCGGGCGGGGGTGTTTTAACAAAATCAGTAATCGCAATAAGGTTTCCGGGTTCACCAAATGCGGCGGTTGGGTCAAATACCCAGAGATCTCCGTCTATTGAACACATTAAGTAGCTTTTATCGTTATATTTACAAAATGCAGGATCATAATAATTCCCTGAACCTTCTGAGATCTTCTCGGGACTACCCGGATTCTGGGGATCCTCCCTGAAAATCTGGGTGGTTGTATCATAGGGCGAATTATATGCGGTATAATAAATAAATCCCTCCATATCATCCCAGCTGTGCTGTGACCAGTGAACAACGTTCTCAGCAGGGGTCAGATTCCAGAAAGTTCCGCTGCTGTCGGTTCGGGAAATGTAAATGGAACAGTTATTTTCATCCTTGAGAACAACATAGGATATCATTGAACCGGTAGGTGACCATTCAGGAAAAAGTATCGTGCTTGTCGTTGTATCTGAAAGATAAAATGCTTCCGGCCGGCCTGCTGCCATATTTGAAAAAACGCTTGGCTGGCTGCTTGCATCCAGAGCACGTATCCTGTAATTATAAATATTATTATTAACCAAGCCGGAATGTACGAAAACACCGGTTCTTCCGGTAGTTGTAATCTGAATAAAATTCGTACCTCCTGTATCGTCGCACCAAATCTCGTATGCAATAACATCTTCCTCCGGAACTTCGTTCCACGAAAGGTAATTGGTTCCGTCAGAGTGGGTTACGGTAAGATTTGTCGGAGCTGCAGGATTCTGGTTTACATCCATTGTTACCCTGTTTGAAGGTGCGGACCTGAGAGGGATCCAGACATCATCACTACCACTTGTTCCTAACTCGGACGGGTCATCACTACCAAGAATACCGTTATCATCCACATCCAAATGACCGGGTGCGCCGTCCGGACCGGTGTTCCAGTAACCGGTAGGTAAATATACATTCGTGCTGCACGGTAAGCTTAATTTTACCTGGAGAGAATAGACATAAACCATTCCTTGTTCTGCTGTACTGTCTTCAAAATATGTCCCTTGAATATTTGTTCCGACCTTCTCCCCTAATTCCTCTTCATAATTTGCGCGCCATAAGTCATATTGAACATTTACAAATGTCTGGGCATTGAGATCAATTGAAAATGCATCCCACGAGATTCTCATGTTATACCCGTCAGATGTTGCTTGAGGAACAGGTATCTCATTAAGCACGACATCAGGAAAAACCTCGGGCTCGTTAATAGTTCCATAAGGTCCGGTATGGTGAATGAGTGCCGTTACACCAAGATAACCTTTGCGGAGATATGTCCCGGCATCAAGCTCCTTTGAAATAATAAGTAATGGTGTTGCCCCTGCAACAAGAGGCGCTTCGAACTGTGACCCGACATCGGTTAACCAGCGCGAGGTGTAGTTTGTCTCCCAGGAATAGTAACAGGTCCGGCCAATGGCAAGGTTGTCCCTGTTTAAGATACCTGTGGTCTGGCAGTTCGCAATATAAAACTGCGCACCGCACGGATCTATACCAAAAGACCTTGAACCACCTAGAATCTTTCCTCCTTCATAAATAGGAACCCCTTTGTCAATGGAAAATACGGCTGTTGTAAGTATTAAAAATACCAGTAATACACTAATCTTTTTCATCATTTCATCTCCACCCTCTCGGGGATTGGGCTGCAATGAGCCATTTTAAAAATTTATTTTAATGAAATCTTATTAATATATCACTGCTGCTTTCCTGGACTCGGTCTTTCCTGATTCTGTTTTAAACAGAACGATATACACGCCGCTTGATATCCTGGTTCCCTTTTCGTTCGTTCCCTTCCAGACAGCTACGGACCCGTTCTCTGCATACGAATAGGTGTTCCCGTATGGTAATGTAAGTTCGGGATATACTTCCCAGTATTCTAAATATTCAGATTCAAGCGTACAGACGAGGTCTCCGGAAATATTATAAATATTTATCTCTTCTATGTCATTCGGAAGACGGTCAAATATAATACCTGTATCTGTTGACCCGAATCCCGCGGTGTTGGACTTGAATGGATTCGGGTAAACCCTGTATTCCTTCCTTTCTTCTGATGCTTTCTGCTTCTTGTAATCTACAATAAACAGCCCGAAGGTACCAAGCTTATCTACCTTTGCAACGACATAACCGCCATCCCGGTCGTCATTTTCAGGGTTCCCGTCAAAGTCGGAGATAACCTCGCTGTTAATTAATATCCATCTTTTATGAGCATAATCATATCTGCAAATTTTAATATCCTTCTCGTCATACCCGTTCAGGGCGTCCTGAACATACCGCATTTTAATAAAGGCATCTTGTTCTAATTCTTTGCTTATACCGCCGGCAAGGAATGTCCTGTATTCACCGAGGGGATAAAGAATCGGATTATCACTCTTCGGGGCCTGGAGTAAAGGCCAGATGGAAATATTTCCGAGTGTTCTTGCATAATTTTCATCTATGGATATACTTGTAAAAGACCTGTCTGAAAGGGTAAAGGTGCCGGCCTCAAATCTTGCATTTACTGCCTTTAACGGGCTTGACCCGTCAAAACCGTAAACAGTCGGATCTAAAAATACCTTTAATCCTGACCCGTTCTTCGCGGAATAGGATGTATAAACAAACTTATCCCCGCCTGATGGCGCCCATTTAACAAACGCTTCATTCTCTAAAGTCGTTTTCGGCGGATCTCCCATCTCAAACTTTCCTATGCCTATTTCAAATTTATATGCGTCAAAGTCACATTGGCCTAAAATCTCTTTCGGTGATTGGAGGAATATAAAATTGTTAAACCTGTTATTCTTATCGAGTGAATATGAGACCATCGTCCCGTCTGGACTTGCAGACGGACACCAGACAACATGATTGTAATATGGTGAATATGTCATCTTTAAAAGTCGCGGGTCATTAATATCTTTAATTGGAAAGGCTTCCCCTGACTTAATCTTTTTAATTACATTAATGGCATCGGGTATATAATATATATCAGTCGGCGCAACACTCTCTGCAGGGCTCGGGTCTCTCAATACAAATGTAATCCCTGCTCCCCCCTTGCTCCACTTAGGCTGGTATGCTCTGTATGTATCTTCAGGCAGGTTATGAATAGGGTCATCATTGAAGTTTGTCAGTTCGATTAAATTACCGGGATTTGCAAAACCCAGTGTGGGATCAAATATCCAAAGATCACCGTCAATTGAACAGATCAAAAACTGATCTGAACCTATCATTAACCAATCCGGGTCATAATAATTACCCTTGCCTTCCGTTATTTTTTCCGTGGCGCCATTGCTTACATTCACCACGAATATCTGGTTGGTTCCGTCTCCACGGACATCCTTCCCTGCATAGAATATGTATTTATTCTCAGGTCCCCAGCAGAACTGGGAGAAAAACAGAGCGTTCTGGTCCGGAGTCAGATTTGTATAACCTGAAGAACCATCCGACATGGTATATAAAAGATTTACCTTATCTATATCTATCATCTCCATGAATGCAACATACTTCCCGTCTGAACTCCATTCAGGAAAGATATGAATATAACTTGGATCATCCGTCAAATCGAGGGCCATCGGTTTTGCTGCAGCAATGTTGGAATACTCGCTGATATTATCATTGGAATCGAATGCCCTGACTCGGTACCCGTATTCAATTCCGTTTTTGACATTATCTGAATCAGAATAGATGGTTGTTTTTTCAATAGTAGCAAGAAGACCGACATCTTCCCTGTAGATATAATAACCTGCTATATCATTCGGTTCTTCAGGAGCATCCCATGATATATAAACTGCTCCGTCGGAAGGAAGAGCGGAAACATTCTTCGGAACTTCCGGAGGAGTCCGGTCATTTATATAGGTAACTATCGAAGGCCTGGATGCAACATCAATAAATGCATCGTCAGAACCGTATGTACCATATTCAGGGGCATCATCCACTATTCCGTTATAATCATCGTCCTCTCCCCTTTTTCCCGGGAAACCGTCAGGGCCGGGATACCAGACTCCGGATGTGATACCCTGGTTCGTAACCAGCTGGATTGAATAGAAATACGGAACTCCTTCCTCTAAACGAGGATCAGTATCAATGTAGGAATTGGTGGTTAAAGGTTCAAGATTCAATCTTTCTCCAAGTTCCTGGGGTAAATTTGAACGGTAAACATTATAATAGATCTGGAAGGGGACCTGGGGATCCTGGGGAACTACAGCGTCCCAGTTTACGTAAACAACGTTCTCTTTAGAAACATATGTTGTCGGTATGGGCATTGGGTATAATGTTACATCAGGATACGGCTCGGGAAAATCGGGATCACTGCCCAATCCACCGTTATGGGTAATACTTGTAAACCCGTAATAACTTCTGCGAAATTCTGTTCCCGGATCAGTCTCATGAAAAACAACAAGAAATAACGGGTCGCCATGGGCAATATTCTCTTCTATATGGGACCCGACATTCATAACCCAGAACCCGGGGTACGGAAGGTTCTCAAGGTTCCGGCAGACCTCTCCGATAGAGATCCTGTCCAAATCACCACTGGATGTGGCATACTGCGTATAAACATAAACCTGGGCCCCGCAGGGATCTATACCGTAAGTACGGGTCCCGCCTAAGATCTTACCGCCTTCATAAATTGGTACACCCCTATCCCCGCCAAAGGCAGAAATAGTGAGAATTGTAAGTAAAATCAGTAAAACCGTTATTTTCCTTTTAAGGTTCATCAAAAACTCCTCCTTGTTTTCCTCTTTAAAAGACCATCAAACTATTTTATTAATGGGCAAGTATTGTGCCAAGCCCAATGTGTTTTTTTCCACAACAGGATAAATTACCTGTTGTTGGGGATATTTAAATTATTGAGGGAATCTTGCAGAGAGGATAAATCTAATTTTTGAAAGGGATAGTTGAAAATCTATAAATTCCTAAAAGAGACTAACCACATAATGTGTGAAATAACACTATAATATATAATGATATAGTAAACGGTAAGCGGTGAACGGTAAACGGTGAACGGTAAACGGTGAACGGTAAGCGGTAAGAATTGTATTACAAACATTTGATACATAATGCTGTGTGCTTCTGATTTATTTTCTTACTCTTATTTTCACTATACACCATTCATCCTCCACTTACCACCAACAAAGCAGTCCCGATGAAGATACAGCTGAAATCGGGATAAACATCGAGCACAAAGAAAATCAAATATTTTATCAACTACCGAGCACACCGAACACACTGCTTTATTGCGGTAAATAAATTGGTAATTAGAACCAAGAAGCTATGCATTGAAAAAGTAAGATTGAAAAATGTTAATATAGTTCTTTTATCTTTTGATACTCTGAACCAATTCGCAGTTGATACTTTGAAATCAAGTGAGTGTAATTTCAACAGGGACTTTTACGAGACTTGTAAGAGAAAAAAAATGTATTTCACCATGAAGTACACAAAGAGCATGAAGGGAATAAATCAGTTCTAGGAATATTTGTAATACAATAAACTTGTTACTTTGAACCAAGAAGCAGTTGATACTTAGACAGCTAGAGAATGTGATTTTTCACCACGGAGACACTGAGAACACGGAGAATATTAAATATTTAAATGTAATCTATAAACAGGTTGAATGCTTTGCATTCATCATTAACGGATAGAACAGTATAAAAACAAAACATAAAAAATTGAATTGATTAATATAAAAAAATTCTTATTAAATGAATATTAATTATTTTTCAGTTGAATTTATCAATAGTTTTGTTTTTCTCTGTATCTATCCGTTAATATAGGATAACATAGTTATGGCGACCTGTTTATAAATGTTTTTTCTTGCATTGTCCCGGTATTTCCGGGCAGTGTAAAATCATGCGAATGCAATGAGCATGATTTGCAGTTGCGAATAGAACACATTCAATTTATGTAAAAGTATCATTCGATTTTTAGTTCAGTATATCTTCATAATCTTTAAGTATATATGTATATTTCTCTTCTTAATCCTGTTTAAACCTGCGACAAGCGAAGCGCAGACGTCCCGATGTTTCTTTGAAACTATCGGGATCATTCTTCTCGCATCCTCTTTTTTGTTAAGCATCAATTGCTTTAAACATCCGCATCATCATTTATAATGCTATATTCCCAATTTTCAATCTAAAATCTAAAATTTTCAATATTATATATTTTTCCCTTCAATTCCCTTCCGTTCCCTGTTTATATATCTTTATCTTTCTTTTTAATTTTTAATCTCCTACAAGTCCCTGTTATATTTAAAGAGCGCAGCTCTTTAAATAGTGGAAAGTGGAAGGTGGAGGATGGAATGTGATAATGGTAGTTTTTACCTATTTCTTCATTAATCCTTACCATGTCTCTGAAGTGTTCGGTAGTTGATAACACATCCGATATCTTGTTAAGTAGTAAATGTAAAGAACATTTGCTCCATTATTTACAATGCGATACTCCCAATTTTCAATTTTCAATGTACAATTTTCAATCTTAATTTTTCAATGCGAAGCGTTTCTCCTCTGCGTCCTCTGCGTCCTCTGCGGTGAAAAAATATTTTTCTTTCGATTCACAGTTCACAAATCACGATTTATACATTCTCTTCTTAATCCTTATAATCCCTGTCAAAAAATATTTTACATTTTCCAGTTGCTTAAGTATCACTTGCTTTTTTGTTCAGTATATCATTATCATCTTAAAATCAACTAAGTAATTCTTAATCTTTTCCCATCCGTTCCATTCACCTGCGACAAGCGAAGCGAAGGCGTCCCGATCTTTTAAGAAAAGTATCGGGATTTAAAGTCTCGTACAAGTCTCGTACAAGTCCCTGTTATATTTAAAGAGCGCGGCTCTTTAAATAGTGGAAAGTGGAAGGTGGAGGATGGAATGTGATAATGGTAGTTTTTACCTATTTCTTCATTAATCCTTACCATGTCTCTGAAGTGTTCGGTAGTTGATAACACATCCGATATCTTGTTAAGTAGTAAATGTACAGAACATTTGCTCCATTATTTACAATGCGATACTCCCAATTTTCAATTTACAATTTTCAATCTTAATTTTTCAATGCGAAGCGTTTCTCCTCTGCGTCCTCTGCGTCCTCTGCGGTGAAAAAATATTTTGTCTTTCAGTTCACAGTTCACAAATCACGATTTATTTATTCTCTTCTTAATCCTTATAATCACTGTCGAAATTACATTCAGATGTTATTTAAGTATCACTTGCTTTTTGGTTCTAAGTAGCTTTATTATTTAATACAAATAAACAGCATGGTCAGCGTGGTCAGCGGTTAAAAATTCAACACTGTTGAATTTTCAGTTCGAGTTCGAGTTTCAAGTTTGAAACAAATATATTTTTCTCCGTGTTCTCAGTGTTCTCCGTGGTGAAAAAGAACACTCAATTGATTCTTAAGTATTAGTCGCTTTCTGGTGCAGTATATCATTATCATCTTAAAATCAACTAAGTATTTCTTTCAGCGTGGTCCGCGTGGTCAGCGGTGAAAAATTCTCTGCGAACTCTGCGTCCTCTGCGGTGAAAAAATATTTTTCTTTCGAATCACGCATCACCAATCACGATTTATTTATTCTCTTCTTAATCCTTATAATCCCTGTCGAAATTACATTCAGATTTTATTTAAGTATCACTTGCTTTTTGGTTCTAAGTAGCTTTATTATTTAATACAAATAAGCAGCGTGATCTGCGTGTTCAGTAGGTTTTACTATTTCACACTTTTTTGTTAAAATCTTTTATCTTTGTTGCTGGGATGCCAATGTTAGAAATTATTCAATTAAATTACGAAGGCCTTTGATATCCTTCAGTAGAATTCTCCTGTCCTTAAGGATCTCGATCAGTCCTTCCTTCTTCAGGTTGCTTATGAACTTTGTTATGAATTCACGGCGTGTGCCGATAATCTCTGCAAGTTCCTTATGTGTAAGGGGTATATTAATTATCATCTGGTTCTTATCAACTTCCGGGGTTCTCTGCCCGAGAAGAATGAGTGTATTAACAAATCTGTGCGTAATGGATTCAAAACTCAAGTCAACTATCTCAATATCTGCATGGTATAAACGCGTGCTGATCTCTTCAAGGATCTTCCTCGTAATATCAAAGTTAGTCTTTATCAGATTTAAAAAATCCTCCCGACCGAGGATGAGAACCTGTGTCTCCTCCTTGCACTGGACGGTTGCAGAAGGATTATAGATCGTTAATAATGATATCTCCCCGAAGAAATCTCCGGAGGTGAGAAAGCCGAGGATCTTTGTCTTTCCGGTTTTCGATGCCTTGACGATCTTGACCTTCCCCGAACAGATTATATATAAAAATGTACTCGGAACATTCTCCTTTATTATTATCTCATCTTCCTTGTAATTCTTAAAAAATGCAACACTTGCAATCGCTGTTAACTGTTCATAGGACAAACCCCGGAAGATCGGGATCTTCTCTAAAAACTGGATCTTATCATTCTGATTACAGTTATTCATTTTCCCTCATATATTTTCGGATTAAAATGCAGATTGATTCTTTCTACCTCTTCCCGGATATCCTTCAATATCCTTTCCGAGTCCTTTCTAAATCCATCATCTAAATGAGACAGGCGTAATTTCACTTTATAATTACTTATTTTATTCTCTGACTTCTCCATTATCTTCTTAATCTCTGACAGATATTCTCTTTTCCCTCTCAAGATTAAATTGGCATATATCTCAAGAAGGAGCCAGGAAAGATTCTGCATCTTTGCATATTCAACAGAATCTTCAATCTCCCTAAACTCCAACTCACCTAATCCGAGAAGGCGGTTCTTTGCAACGGCTTCTATGAATTTATTTGAATGTTCCC
>JAQVHJ010000463.1 GCA_028696285.1 bacterium | reverse complement strand
GTATCTGGCTCCCGGAGGCTGCATATCGTCCGTCGTATGAATGGAATCCGCCTGCTGAACACCCGGCGAAGGATTGGCCGAGGTTAAGAAAGGGTGTGGAAGAGATTTTATATGAGAACGGGATCAAGTACTTCTTTGTAGATTCGCACCTATTAAAAGGCGGAAAGCACGTAGGAGTCTATATTGACAGGTTCAAGATACTGAAGGATTTATGGAAGCAGTTTGAAAGCAGTTACCAGGAACGTCCGGAAGAAGCTGAGAAGATTCCATATTTGCCGTATTTAGTTTCGTCTACAAATGGGAAGAAGGCAGTTTCAATATTTACACGTGATCCGGAAACAGGTCTCCAGGTATGGTCAGGAGAATACGGTTATCCCGGGGACGGGAATTATCTCGATTTCCATAAGAAACATTTCCCGGGGGGATTACGGTATTGGCGAGTCACCAGCCCGAAAGCGGATCTGGGGGATAAACTTCCGTACTTTGTTGACAAGGCATTTGAACGGATTCCTGAGCAGGCCGGGCATTTTGCAGACCTGATTTCATCTGTCCTGGAGAAGGGTTGTAAGGATATTAAAGAAGATAAGAATGTAATCATTACCGCGCCGTTTGATACCGAACTTTTTGGGCATTGGTGGTTCGAGGGAACGAACTGGATTTATCAGGTTATTAAGTTCCTGCATCAAAAAGGGGAAGTTAAATTAAAAACAGCCGGGGAATTCCTGGAAGAGAACCCGCCTAACAGGATTGTTTCAATACCTGAAGGTTCCTGGGGTCAGGGCGGTTTTCATTATATCTGGATGAATGAGTGGACAAAATGGACATGGAAACACGTGTATCAGGCGGAATATATGATGAAGGAGATTGTTAAATCGGATGATTGGGAGAAGGATGAGTTCCTGAAAAAATTACTCCAGCAGCTTGCAAGGGAGTTGCTGATTCTCCAGGCGTCTGACTGGCAGTTCCTAATTTCAACCTGGTCTGCAAGGGATTATGCTGAAATGAGAATTACAAAACATTCAGAGGATTTTTTAAAACTTCATGATATAATCTTGGATTATAAAAAGAAAGGGAAGCTTTCATCGGCGCAGCAGAAATATTATGACTATCTTTATGACCGTGACAGGATATTCCCGGAAGTGGATCCGTCATGGTGGCGCGAAACAGTTTTTAAAGAGGGTTAATAATGAAAGTATTGATCATGTCAGGCGGAAAGGGTGAGAGGTTCTGGCCGAAGAGCAATATTGAAAAGCCGAAACAGTTCCTTTGCATAGTAGATAAAGAAAAAACCATGATCCAGCTGACATTTGACCGCGCATTGAAGTTGACGGAGAAGGAAAATATCTTTGTCATAACCGGTGAACGTTATAAAAAAATTACGAAGGAACAGCTTCCGCTGATGCCTGATGAGAATATCCTTATTGAACCGGAAGGAAGGGATACCGCTGCATGCATCGGTTTTGCGTTGATTCATATTCAGAAGAAAGGGAAGGTTCCGGATGAACCTGTGGTAATCCTTGCTTCCGATCACGAGATTCATCCCGCTGTTAAATTTAAAAAGACCATTCAGACAGCAGAGAAGATCGCGGAAGAACGTGACTTGATTGTAACGATAGGTGTAAAACCATCACGGCCTGAAACCGGGTACGGCTATCTGAAAAGAGGGAAGAAACTCACCGGGTATCCGGGTTATTATGTCAGCAGGTTCCTGGAAAAACCCAATATTACGCTTGCTATGCAGTATATAGAATCGAAGGAATATCTTTGGAATGCCGGGATATTTATTACAAAACCTTCTGTGCTTTTATGCGAGATTGAAAAATATATGCCTGTCCTTTTTAAAGGATTGAAGGAGATCGAATCTTCAATAAAGGATACAGAGAAGACATCACAGATCTTCAAGAAACTTGAAAAGATCTCAATTGATTTTGGGGTAATGGAAAAAACAGATAAAATTGTAACCCTGGAAGCAGATTTTGAATGGGATGATGTCGGGAACTGGCTCGCATTAGGAAGAATATTCAAGGAGGATAAGGAGCATAATATCTGCGTAGGGAATACATCCATATTTGATTCCAAGCGCATGATCGTGTATAATGACCTTCCTGATGAATCCATCATTGCATTCGGAGTTAAGGATTTAATTGTAATCAATTCAAATAAAAAAATCTTCATATTTCCCAAAGACCGTATCCATGAAATCAAAAAGATAATCAAAGAAGTCAGTGAATAAATAGGGTGCCGGCCCATGACATATGACATGAAATATATTTCATATTATATTATTAAATATCAATACATTTTTAAAAATAAATTTACATATATATATCTGAACTTCTCTTTAATCATCTTATGATATTACCCCACAACATAGAAATATTAAATAGAATCTTTTTACGATTCTGATGAATTTGAAATTTATAGCCTGGACATTAATGTCCAGGAAAAAAGAAAATATTATCTTGAAGAGTTCAATGATATGATAAATAATATGTTATCATAAATGAAATGTAAAGATATTTAACAAGATAT
>JAQVHJ010000039.1 GCA_028696285.1 bacterium | reverse complement strand
GATTATCTAACTCTTCAACTACAATCTTCTCCGGTTTATATATTACAGAATTGATATTAGGTGTTTTGAACGGGAATGAGTTTTGCTTGGAATCGGAATTGAAAACAAAATACCTTCTTTCAAAATGATATTTATTTTGAATCTGAGAGATATATTTCTTACCTTTCTTGACCTTGACATTTTCCTTTGAATAGATTTTAACAGTAAAGATCCCTTCTCCTAATTTTGAAAGGCAGACAGAAAATTCTTTCCATTCATCTTTATTTACAACCAGTTTCTTTTCTATTACCGGTTTTTTCGTACCCTTCTCAAGTACCTGAATATAAAATGTCCTATTTTTTATTTTGGAATTGAAAATAAATAAAAGAATATTCCCTGTATTCTGATAATACAATTCACTGTCTTTAACATAAATTTTTGTATTGAAATTTTCTTTTACAATTTCAGGTTGAATTTCGGGATCAGGATATTCTTTCCCATGTAAAGTGAATTTAAGTCTGGAAAGATTGTTGTTATAATCAAATACATTTATCTTCACTTTTTTAAGATCACCCGGAACGATATTGATAAATCCTGAAAAAGTATCATTACCATCAAGGACTGATAGTTGAGTTTCAGTATCATTAAATAATTTATAGAATCCTTCAGAAGCCCTTGAAATTGCTTCATAATATATCAAATCACTTTTTTTATATTCAGAGTAAGAGATGTTTTTAAAATCAATCATATACACCAAAGAATCATCAATGATTAATTCAATCCTCTTTACACCCAGTTTATTCGGCATTGAATCAGTCATGTCAAATGCTCCCAGAACAAATTTAAATTTTCCTGAGCATTCAATCTCTTCTTGAGCAATAGAATAATCACTCCCGACACCTTTATTTAACGGTAATTTTACAGGAATCTCCAGGCCGAATATTCTTGAGTTTCTCTCTTCAGGTATAATCAGTAACTTTGTAAGTATCGGAGAAACTTCATCGAAAATCTCTTCGATTTCGTTATAAGGTAAAAAAGTGATATTATCCTTATCCCTCATTTCGAAATGGAGATGAGGCCCCCCTGCTCCCGATTCTCCTGAGAAACCGATCAGGTCTCCCTGTTTAACCGGAAATTCGTCAGGGTAGAATGTAATCTGGTGCCCGTATTTATACCCTTTTGTTTTTATTTTTGTTTCCATTCTGCCTTTAAGATTGAGTCGTCCTGAACCCCGGAATTCAGATAGATGTGCATAGACAGAGATTGTTCCGTCGTAATGCTTGATATAAATTACCTTCCCGTAACCCGTTCTATCCTGTCTAATTCTCCAGACATAACCTTTTTTAACTGCATATACCGGCATTCCGGTCTTTTGGTTTGTTGAAAAATCAAGACCCATGTGAAACGCGCCCAATCTATATTCCCCATACGATGAAGTGATCCCCGGTGACTCAGAGAGAGGAAGGATTCTTTCCGGTTCTTTTTCATGTATTTCCGGAGTTTTATCAGGGAGGCAGGACAGAATAAAAAAGATTGAACTTATAGAGAATAAAAAAAATATTTTTTTAAAAAAGGAGTAAATCAAAACTCGTAAACCTTTATCAGAACAGAAAGCTGCTTATCGATAATATAGAGGTTCCCAAAATCATCTGTTTCGACGCCGTACGGAGAAGCGAGGTTCGTTTTCCCGAATTTCTCAACAGAAGTAATGAAGTCCCCGTCCTTTGTAAAGAATTGAATTCTCCCATTCATAGAATCGCATATCACGAGGAATAAATCGTTCCAGATTGCAATACCCTTCGGCTTCATAAATTGCCCGGGAGACTTACCTTCTGAACCGAATGTTTTAATCAGTCCTTTTTTTATACTGATCTTCTTTATCTGATTTGTATCATCGGTAACATACAGGTTCCCTATTTTATCTGCAGCAATATCTCTTGGCCTGAAGAGAGCGCCTTTTGATGATTTCGTATCGCCGAATGACCATACCTGTTTCCCAGAAAGGTCAATCTGAATAATCCTGTTATTATATGTATCCGCCACAAAAATCTCTCCGCGTGGAGAGACGGTAATACCTGAGGGCATATTTATATTCAGTCCTTCCCCCGTATTAAGGTCGCTTTCAAGGAATATTCCTGTCGGGTCATTTGATTTAAGTTCCTTAACCACTTCACCCTTTGTATCTATCTTCAGTATCCTTGAATTGGAACTGTCGCAGAGGAAAAAATGTTTATCGGGGGAATAAATAATCCCTTCCGGGAATGAGATATAATCCTTTTCCTTGAAGTTAATTTTAAATTCATTCAAATAGTTTCCTTCTGAGTCGTGCCTTTGTACTTTATTCATACCGCTTTCAGTGATCATCATGTAATTATCAGGCGTGAACGCCATTGATTTCGGCTCACTGAATGGACGATTGGATTTATCAACAAGTTGTATTACTTTAACATTCTTCAGTTTCCGTTCAACTTCTTTTTTTAAAATTGCCTGCGGTGAATCTGACGGAAGCGGCTTAACAGGTGTACATGAATTAAAAATTAAAATCAATGAAATAAAAATCATGAATAACGGAAATATCTTTTTCATTATAATAAACTCCTGGTAATTTTCAAAGCCTTTCTTTTAAATCTTTTAAGGCAAATATTACTTCGAGATTGAACGGATCCCTCTTTAAAACTAATTGGAATGTTTCATAAGCATTACTTAGCTTCCTTCTCAGATAATACGACCATGCAAGCGCGCGCAGATATTCGGAATTTCCCGGGTCATTTTTTAATGCTTCCAGAAAATGATGAATGGATTTATCCAAATATTTATCACCTTCTTCCTTCAGCATCAAGATATCCTGTGTCGGCTGTCCCCGCATTCTCCTGTAAGAAAAATATTCACGGTTATAATCTTCAGAAAATAGCCGGCCCTTTTCATAAAGATAGATCCCGAGGGCATATTGATATTCAGGGTTATCACTGTCCATCTCTACAGCGCCTTTTGCTTCTATTACAGCAAGATCTAAAATCAGGTTGTGATCAAGCAGAACCTTTTTTCTCTCAGTAGTATTAACAGATGGGGATTTTATTTCATGAATATCTACAAAAGGACTTTCGAAATCATCCTTTACTTCATTTGCCGATGTATCATTTGAAGTTGCATATTTTTCCGGGACATACGGTGAGTTAGTCTTATCCGGGAAATAAATCAGGAGTATCTCCTTCCCTGCAATTTTAAATAATTCCTGGTGCTTATTCTCTTTGTAAAGTTTATAATACAGTGAACTCAAAAGATAATATGTTTCCGGGTCATCTATATTGCTTGCCTTCAAGCTCTTCAGAATACTCCAGCTCCCCTCAATATCACCGTTATCTATTGAAATCTCCGCAAGAATAATCCTTGCCCGGAACCCGACATCTTTTTGCTTTGTCAATTTATCAAGAATTTCACGTGCTTCCTTAACATTTCCCCATTTAATATAAAGCTTTGCTTTCCGCAGTTTATATGAATCGTCACCTGTCTTTTTTATCAATCCATCATAAAGTTTATCTGCTTTCTCAAAGATTGAAAACTCAAAATAAATCTCAGCAAGCATTGACATGGCATCAATATTTTTTTTAGAATCGGGAAATTTTTTCAGGAAGAGTTCGAGGTATTTCTTTGCTTTAAGGTAATCCTTAATTTTAAATGATTTCTCGCAGATTGAATAGAAAGTATCCTGATTCTCCTCATCCAGTTTCAATGCATACTCCAGCACCCTAATCGCCTTCTCTTCTTCCTTAAGATATAAATAGACATCCGCGATCAATAACAGGGTAGGAATATCTTTATTATCAAATATCAAAATTTTTCTGCATTGCTGGCGGCATGACCTTGGCCATTTTTTATCATAAAACATTTTTGCAAGGGTGAAATGAAACCTGTTAAAACTGAAGTTCCCGTAAATATCCATTTCATTCATTCTATTAACAGTTCTCTGGTGATTATAGAACCGGCGTCTCAGGTTATCAGAAGTAAATTCAAATTCAGAATCATGCGTTCTGTATTCATTTATATTAATTTCAATCTCTTCAAGTTTATCAGCATCCCTCAAAATTTTAAATGCTTCTGCAGTCTCGCCTTCTTCGAAAAGGATAAGCCCGTAAACAGCAAGAGCCGGGGCATATTCCGGAAAGCTGTTCTTAATCTCTATAAGAACTTCCTTTGCAGAGTCAATATCCTTATTGTTATACAGGTAAAAGACTTTCTTCATTAAGACATCGGGATTATGCGGATATCTTTCAATTAACTCAGAGATGAACTTCTCCGCTTCTTTCTTCTGCCCTAAATTATATTGAATCTCTGCTTTTCGGATCATGTAAGGGATTTTATCAGCTTCTGTTTTTATCTTTTCTTCTATCTTCTCAAGTTCGGATTCGAGTCTCTTAATTTGTTTTTCAGTAAGAGCGTTTTTCTCTTCAACATTCTCTCTGCATGAGATAAAGGAAAATAAAAAGACCACGCAAAAAATGAAAAATAAAAAACGTTTCCTCATTTAATATTATCCGTTAATATTTAATTTTAAATAATTCAATTTTATCTTCAAGAGATCGAGTCTCCTCTTTCTTAGAATAATCCGAGTACTTTGTCGGTTCTGTTCCTTTTATATACGCTTCCAAATACTTAGTTTTTGATTCCTGAGTCGCAAGAAGGCCTGTAGTCGGGTCAATTTCACGAAATACAATATCTTCAGGAACATTAAATTTCTTCGGATCTTCAATATCCTTCAAGAAATCAAACATTACATCCTTCCAAACCGGAGCAGCGACCTTCCCTCCTGCTTCCTGGTCCCCCAAACTCTCTGATGGATCATCATTCCCGATAAAAATCCCGCAAATATAGTCCGGTGTATATCCGACAAACCATGCATCAGTGAAATTATTAGTAGTTCCTGTCTTCCCTGCGATCTGGTGCCCGGGGATATTTGCTCTCCATCCTGACCCGAATTGAACTACTCCCATTAACGCATAGTTCATTAAAAATGCAGTTCTCTCATCAAGGACCTGTTTCGGTTTCTTAATGAACTTTTCATATTCCTTCCCTTTATAATCGGTAATAGAAAGGATTGCCACAGGTTCATTTCTCCATCCCCCTGTCGGGAGACATGAAATTGCGCTAACCGTTTCAAGAAGATTTACTTCATTTGACCCGAGAGAGACAGACATGACCGGTTTTAACGGTGACTTGATTCCCATCCTGTAAGCATATGACACTACTAATTCAGGACCGATACTGTGCGTGACTTTAATTGCAATTAAATTAATAGAACTTTGTATTGCCTTGCGGATATTTACAATCCCGGAGAAGTTCTGGTAATTAGTCGGAATCCAGAAATCAACCTGATCTTCAATCTCTTCAGAACTTGTATCTGTCAGGCTGTCAGCAACAGCATCTTCCCATTCTTTCAGCTGTTCCGGGGTCATACTCTTCAATTCAGTATCGGAGATGGATAAAGCCATTGTATTTGAGTCTGGTTCCTCTTCCTTAATTGCTACCTTAATATCCGGAAAAGCAATCGGTGTATCATACCAAAGATCAGAGAGTGTTCCCCTGCCATTATCTAAATATGCAGTATATAAAAATACCTTGAATAACGAGCCGGGTTGACGCGGTGCCTGAACAGCTCTGTTCCACTTTGATGTTTCATAATCCAACCCTCCGACCATGGCAAGGATCTGCCCTGTGTTCGGATCCATGACTATTATTCCACCCTGGATTTCCGGAAGCTCCTCGTCTATCCTCCGCTGGTTAGCAAGTCTAAGCGCTTCTTCCGCCTTCTCCTGTATTTTTAAATCGAGAGTGGTTTGTACATTTAATCCGCCATTGAATGTTTTCGCATAACCGTACTGGTCAATTAAATATTTAACAATATAATCAAGGAAGTACTCTGCTTTTCTCGGGGTTGACGGTTTCCTTTTAATTATTATCTCCTGCTTCAAAGCCTCTTCTGCCTGCTCGATGGTAATATACCCGTCTTCTACCATTCTCTTCAGAACATAGTTCTGGCGCATCTTTGCTTTTTCAAAATGCTTATATGGATCGTAATATGCCGGGACCCGAATAATTCCTGCGAGCATGGAACACTCAGCTAAATTAAGATCCTTCGCATCCTTCCCGAAATAATAACCTGCAGCTTCCTGAACTCCCCATGCAGGCCCCCCGAAATATACCTGATTGAGATACAATTCAATTATCTCCATCTTGGAATATTTCTTTTCTATCTTGACAGTAAAGAAGGCCTCCTTTATTTTCCGTGACATTCTCTTCTGTGTCTTCAATGTCATGTTCTTAGCCAGCTGCTGAGAAATTGTACTTCCGCCTTCCTTAAATTTCATAGCCTGAATATCTCTGATTATGGCCCTCAACATTGCAGTCACATCAAAACCATTATGTTCAAAGAAATTCTGATCCTCTGCGGAAACCACAGCATAGATCAGGTCCTTCGGAATTGAATCAATTGAAACTATATCCCTCTTCTCGGCAAATAACTCGCCAAGCAATTCACCATTCCTGTCATAAACCCTTGTCAGGACATTCGGAGCAAAGGTGTCCAGCTCAACATCAAAACGCAGGTTATTTGAGATAATTATAAGGAGATAAGAAACGCAGATTCCTATAACAATTGCCACACAGAAAAATATAAAAAGATTTTTGATAAATTGAATAAACTTTTTCATAGCTTCCTGTAATCCTGTAATTTTCCGTCAAGATAAAAATATACAATTCCTGTTCCGGAGAAATGAATAATCTTTTCAAATCTCGATCCTGGAGAAACCTCCCCTTCAAAAATATCTTCCTTCCCTCCTGCAAAAGCAAGAATTACACGGAGTTTTCTGACGACAAACCCCGGTGGAACAATATATGTAATATATTTATAATCCCTCGGCCGCTCCTGTTCCTCTGTATTAGTAATAGAAACTGCTTGTGTATTAAACGGGCTTGTAATCTCAGGATTATATTCAAACTCAATCGGTGTTCCCAGTTCAACAAGGCTTCCAAGGGGAATTGACTGGTTTGTTATCATGCCGTAAGTCTCCGTGTCAAATTCATTAACAATTACAAGCGAAAGTTTATTCTCAAAATCCTCTAAAGTTTCAATCCTATGCCCGACAAAATTATTCACAAAAATTCTTTTATCTTCCGGACCCTGATTCACTATTACATTAATCCTTGAATCCTTCTCAACCTCTTCGCCCGGATCTGGGGTTTGAGAAACAATGATACCCTTCCCCACGTAATTTGTCCGGATCTCATCGACCGTGCCAAGAGAAAGACCCATCTCATTTAAAAGCATGTCTGCATTAATTAAATCAAGACTTGAAAGGTCAGGAACTTTAATATTTCCAAAACCCTTCGAAACATGAACCTCAATCTCACGGCCTTTCTTAACTTTGGCTCCCGCACTTGGTTTTATAACAATTACGGAATCCTTCGATATCGTTTCGTTGTTCTGATAAATTATTTCATATTTCAAGTCAGCTTTTCGTAATGCTTTTAATGCTTCGGCTTTATGTTTCCCTTCTATATCCGGTACGGTTACAACAGGCTTAGTCAGAAAAATTTTAAACCCGAATAACAGCCCGATAAACATCAAACCGCCAAAAATCATTAGATAAATCAAGTATTTCAGTAATTTAAGTACTCTCTTCATAACACTTATTTTAACATATTTAATAAATAATGTCAAGTTTAAATGGTGCCTGGGTCCACAAGTAAACACCTATTAAATTTATAGGATTTAAAATTCAGTTAAAAATCTGAAATAAAATTTAAATTTTTCATCAAAGCGCTTTTTTTTTGCATTAATTTTAATCCTTTTACTTAAATTTACGGAAAATATGACAATTTTATTTTTGATAAATGAAACAGTAACTTTTGTACCTTGAGCATGAAAATCGAGAAAGATTTCAGGAACAAATCGAATATTTATGTTATGGGAAGGAAAAAGATGAATTTGGTCGGGGCGAGAGGATTTGAACCTCCGACCTTACGGTCCCGAACCGTACGCGCTACCGGGCTGCGCTACGCCCCGACTAATAATTGAGAATAATCCCGGAACCCTTGACAAAGCCAAGGTCTATTAAAATAGTTAAAGCGGAAACAATTACTCCCGCTATTAGAACACCGATTGTAATTCCGATAAATGCTCTTTTGAAAGAAAGTCCTGTTAAGTATGATGCAACAACACCGGTCCATGCACCGGTAAATGGGAGCGGAATTGCGACCAGAAGAACAAGGCCCCAGAATTCGAACTTCTCTATCAAGCCGGTTTTCTTCCTTGTTCGTTTAAAGACCCATTCGAGAATAACCCGCGTGGGTTTCCATTTATTCAAAAGCACTGTAAAGGAATCAAAGAACTTTAAAAGAATCGGAACCGGTAAGAGGTTCCCTATTAAACTTAAAATAATCACGGGGAGATACGGTTTACTGAGAGCTAATATCCCGACAGGTATTGACCCCCTCAATTCAACAATCGGAAGAGTTGAAATGACAAGGATGATCAATGTATCGGCGAAACCTAATCTTCTCAGGTATTCAATAATCTCATAAACCATGAAGTTATTTCTGCTCTGATTCAGTAACCGGTTTCAAGTCCGTGTTATCTGTTCTGTTAAAGATCAATAAGCTGTAAAGAACAATCTCATTCTTATCTGCATCTTTTTTAAATGATGCAACTCGAATATTACCATCTTTATCTGAAAAAGTCAAGGATAAATATGCTCCGTCCATTAAAAACTGTGATGAAATTAAATTCCCCCAGACTTTCGGAATATCAGGAGTTTTCCCTTTATTTGACACAACCGGCGGTGCTTGCGGCGGCTGCGGCTGTTCCGGCTGTTCTGTTTTAGTCTGTTCACTGGGATTTTTAACGGGGGGTTGAGGTCTGGCTGTAGGGGGTCGAACTGTGGTTGGAGTAGTTCCTGATGGCGGAGGAACGATTGTCGGGGTCTCGCCGGTCAGACCAACTACTGCAACAACGGTCATTAATGAGAAGAAAATTATCAATAGCGAATGAAGTAAATTAATTTTTTTCATTTATTCACCTTTATTTATATTTTGCTTCAAACAGCAAACGCGCCAATGCAATTGCATTTAATTTAATCTCTGCTGTATCAGAGCGTGATACAAGGATGATAGGAGCGATCGTTCCGACTAATATACCCCCGTTCTTCACATTGGCAAATGCAGTAAGTACCTTCGCGGTCATATTTCCTGCTTCAAGATTCGGCATTAGCCAAATATCAGCAGTACCTGCGACAGGGCTTTGGATCTTTTTATGTTCAGCTGACTCTTTGGAAAAAGCGACATCAATCCCGAAAGGCCCGTCAATAGTAACAGGGTAATCGGAGAACTCCCCGGAATTATATGCATCAACAAGTTCCATTGCATGTGCAGTTGCGGGGATCTTCGGGTTCTTAGTTTCGGAAGCGCATACCAGGGCAACCTTCGGTTCAGGTATCTCGAGGACATCTGTAACACACAACGCATTCCTTATTATCCCTTTCTTCTGTTCAGTATCAGGCTGAGGACAGATTCCCCCGTCTGTAATGATCTTTAAACTATTATGTAATGGAGATTCAAATACATAACAATGAGAGATTAAACGGTCGGTTCGTAACCCCTTCTCCTTTGAAAGAACAGTTGACATGAAAACGGGGGTTTTAACTAAACCTTTCATGATCATCTGAGCTTTCCCGGAACGGATCAACTGAACACCGATATCTACCGATTCTTCCGGAGATGCAGCCGAAACTATTTCAAGGCCGGAAATATCAAGGGATAAATCTGAAGCAGTCTTCTCTATAAGTTCCTTGTTCCCTATCAGGATTGGGATAATAATATCCAGCTCCATCGCTCTCAATACTGCAGAAAGAGCTTCGGGGTCTTCAGCAGAACATAATGCTAATTTCTTAGTCTCTAATTTCTTGCATTTTCCTATAACTTCTGAAAAGTTATTCAGCATCTATTACTCCGGTTCTATTCTGAATCTACGATTCAGGTTGAATTAATATTACATCAAAAATAAATTATAACATAATTCAAAGATAAATTCAATCTTTTTTTTACAGGAGTTTTCCTATTTTTTTATTAAATTTATTCTGGCAAATACGCAAACAAGATATTTATCTGTACAACAATTAATGCAAAATGAATTTATTCTAAATATGCTCGTAGGCCGTGGTTTTAACCACGGTATACTGAATAACAAACAATCAGGAATTTATTCCTGATATGGATTCCATACTCCGATTAATCGGACTAAAACACGGGCTGAAGCCCTGATGATGTTTCTGTTCTTTATTTACCCAGGTTAAAACCTGGGCCTACATACATAAGAACAATAAATTGTTTAATTATTAATAACACCCAGGTAGATTGCCACGACAAACTTTGTTTATCTCGCAATAATATTATACATCCGCAAAACCAAATAACATGATTAGCGAAGCAGTGTACCCCACGTGCAAGGCTATGCACTCAATGTAGTACATAGGTACACTGTCATTGCGAGCCATGGGCGAAGCAATCTCACCATTTACCGTTCACCGTTTACCATTTACCATGCGTATCAAATGTTTGTAATACAAATCTTTCGAATCACGAATCACGAATCACGGATCACGTCTTACCGTTTACCGTTTTACATTTCAAATGTTTTAACCTGACTATGTATTTTGTTCAAATGATACGGGCGAACACCGTTCGCCCCTACATATCGTATCAAATGTTTGTAATACAAATCTTTCGAATCACG
>JAQVHJ010000038.1 GCA_028696285.1 bacterium | reverse complement strand
GCAAAGATTTACCAGGACAGAGTTTTTAAAAATCCAAAAATAGAAGTTATCTGGGATACTGTCATTTCTGAGGTTCAGGGAGAAACATTCGTGAACAATCTCCGATTAAAGAATACAAAGACCGGTGAAGAAAAAGATTTAAATGTTGACGGGCTATTTATATTTATCGGCCAGGAACCTAATACACAATTTTTAAAAAGCTTCTGCTCTCTTGATGATTACGGGTATATTAATACAGATGTGAACATGAAAACAAAATTTGACGGGATCTTTGCAGCAGGAGATGTGAGAAAGAAAGAACTTTACCAGATTTCAACTGCAGTAGGAGACGGAGCCGTTGCAGGTTATATGGCAATAAAATATTTAGAAGAATTAAAATGTAAACAGGAGGAAAAAAATGAGTGCGATGCAAATAAACTCAAGTGATTTCGATAAGGAAGTAATCCAGTCGGAGATTCCGGTTATGGTTGATTTTTGGGCAGACTGGTGCGGCCCGTGCAAAATGATCGCGCCGGCTGTTGAAGAATTATCCCAGGAATATTCAGGAAAAGTTAAGGTGTTCAAGGTTAACGTGGATCAAGACAGAGAATTATCAATTAAATTCAATATTGTCAGCATCCCAACCATTCTATTCTTCAAAGGCGGAGAGATCGCTGATTCTGTTATCGGAGCTGTCCCAAAGTCTCAGCTCAAATCGAAACTTGACCAGCTGTTAAAATAAAATTTTTTCGTCCCCTCAGAAACAGGAAGGGCAGTTAACTCTGTCCTTCCTTCCATCCTTAACTGTAATAAACATTTCAAAGTTTCGTATCTTATGTAAAAAGGTATTGATTTATACCGTAATTTATGATATTATAACACTTAAGTTATCAAAAAAGGAGATTAATAATGAAAAGAATCTTAGTATTGTTCTTTATCTCAATTTTATTCCTTACATCTTATGGAGATGTCATTAACCGAATTGTGGCAAGGGTAGATGATGAGATCATTACAATGTATGACTTGGAAGAGAATGTCCAATTCTTCCTTGCTCAGAGTCAGGATCCCAACGTTGACGTCAATGATCTGAGAAAAAAAATTTTAGACAGCATGATAGAAGATATCTTAGTAATGAAAGATGCAGAAAAAATGAAGCTGATGGAAAGTATTGATGAAGACCTTTTAAATATGAATGTTGACATGGCTATTGATAATATCAAGGCGCAATATGGTTCAGATGAAGAATTTGAAAGAGCTTTAAAAATGGCCGGAATGACATTGGGAAAACTGCGAGAAAACTACTCAAAGCAGATCAAAGAATCTGAAATGACAAAGATTGTAATAGAAAAGAAAGTTAAATCAAAAATAAATATTGAACGCAACGAAATGGAAAAATATTACAATGAAAATAAAACCAGATTTGTTAAAGCAAAAGGTAAAGTTGAACTTGCGCAGATCATGATTGACGGTTCGAGAACAGGAGCAATGGGGATTGCAGAGAATATACGCCAGAGAATCATTGGCGGTGCGGATTTCTATGAACTGGCAAAACAGGAGTCGAATGACACCTTTACAAAAAATGACGGTGGAAGACTTGGTGAATTAAAAACCGATGAATTAAATAAAAAAATTACTTCAGAAATAGTTAATCTTGAAGAAGGTAATATTACCAATGTAATTGAACTTGGCGGAAATTTCTTTATCTTCTTAGTTGTAAAAAAGCATCAGCAGGAACCAATGTCATTTGAAGAAGCATTTGATTATGTAAAAGCAGATTTATACCGGCAGAAAATCGAAGGCGCTTTCAAAGAATATATTGAAGAACTCAAAAAAGAATCATTCATTGAAATCACATTATAGGTGCTTCTTTTTATCTTTGAGAAAAAAACAGGGACGGCCCTAAAAAAAGTTGAAAAATTAATCTCCTTGTAATCGTTTTTTATTTATTATAAACTTCATATTGTTGGTATATATTCATTTCTGTTAAATAAAAAATAACCATTTCTGATATATAAATTCCAATTTTTCAACTTTTTTTACCCCCGTCCCTTAAATATTATCATGTGAAAATATTTACAAGATTTGACGTAGCGAACTCATAAAATTACAGATAACTGTTTCACATGTTTTCGCTTGATGATATATGATGTGCATATGATACGGGCGTCCGGCTGGACGCACCAACAGTGCGAACCCAATATTTATAATACAATTCTTTTGAATCATTCACATAAATGCTATATTATAAATTTTCAATCCGCGCCACTTTGGCACAGTTAAATTGTTGAGTCAGGCACTCTCTTAAATTTCTGTGAGGGAACATGGACCGCAATGATTGCGGAACTTTGTTTTGGCATAAGCCGGTGGAATCTTGTTCTTCATTTTATGAAAGGTTTTTGCTTTATGCAGTTGATAGAATTTTGAATTATGAATATTATTCAAAACAGAGATAAATGATTCCTTCTTCAGGTTTCCGTATGCAGATCCTTCCTTATTAATCCAGCAGCATGTGGTAACAAGGGATGATGCTTTAATCCAGAGTGTTTTAGGGAACAAAACATGGGGGCATGATTTAGGGAGATCATGATACCCCGTTTTATACTCGTACACAACTTCAATAAATTTTTCCTTGAGGTATGCCAGGTCTTCCTTATTGATTTTAAACTGTTCGGAATTATGGTAATTTTCTGGGATTCCCAGATTTATTTTCCTCACTCCATATTCTCTCATCAGCTTAAGGAACGCAGGGATATAACCTGCATTTCTCTTATGGAGAATACTCTGAACTTCGATCTCTTTTCCGTGAGAAATCCACTCTTTAATAATATTAATATTTGATTCGTATAATCCTCGAGAATTCCGGAACTGATCATGATCCTGCCCTATCCCGTCGACACTCAATACGATTCTTTTAACTTTACATTCTTCAAGAAACTTTAAAAATTCAATATAATTTTTAAAAACCTTCAAACCTATTTGAATATCTGTTCCGGTTCCCCACCAACCATTCGTGAAGAGGACTATTTCCAAGGGATTGTTCTTCTCTTTAAAATACTCAAGCAGTTCACAGAAATCTTTATGAATAGTCGGCTCCCCCCCTGTTAAAAGGAACCTGTTAATACCAATTTCAGTAGAGAATGAAACTATCTCCTTAATCACTTCAAAGTCAAGCGAATCATTTTCAAAAGATCCTGTTAGATAACAGTGCGGACATTTTAGATTACATCCGGAGGTTAATTCAAATTTAATTTCATTAATTGAATTGACCGGATTTTCATTCTTTAAAAATTTCTTGTACCTTCTCAATTGGGGGATATTCTTCTCGTCAGCTATTTTAACAAGATCATTGATCATCAGATAATCTTCGGGGAATAACTTGAAATCATTTTCAGGTATAAGAATTTCTGAAAGGATCTTTTTATAATATTTCCCCGGGGACAGCAGACTTTTTAAATATCTCCATCCTGCCGGAGTAAGAATATAATAATTCATTAATCTTTAATCATGGTTTTTCTTTTTATCTTTGAGCCGTTGCTTTGGTAGATAACCGCACCGACTTCATCAGTCCGGAGAAGTTGAATGTTAAGACTTTCATATTCAGGATAAATGAACTGTATCAAATCTTCTTCTTTATATTCATTTCTTCCCCGCGCATCAAATTGAACAACCGCATCAATTGGAAGTGTTAGTTTAAGGAAGTCTCGGTGGAACGCCCTCTTCTCACCCTTATATGGGACTGTAATAACATCTGTTTTAGAAACTACTGCATTTTTTACTAGATTCTCCTGAATTGTTTTTCCAACATCACTTAAAAGGATAAACGTATTTTTCTTAAGGAACTCTTTTGAATTCTTATCCGTTTTAATTCCATAGGTAATGTTAAGAACTATTGATTTATCTGTGATCTCATCCCGAGCTCCGGTAAACGTGGAGTCCACGGGGTTCAAGCAATAGATTTCCAATTCTTTTACAAGCTTCCCTGACTTCTTAAATTCATGAACAAGATAATCTCCGTATTTCAGGGAGGACGAAGGAATCTCCATCTCCCTTATCAGTTTTAAGAGTGAGATATACTGATCATAATATTCCTGTACCCACCACTTATCCTTATTCTTCTTGTAATAATCGCTGTTGAGCAGGTCTAAAAACTTGTCATAGGTCAGGTCGGCATGGAATATTTTTGTGTCCAGGGGAAGATAAACATGTTTAACGTTCATGTGCTTAATTATTGTATGCATTCCTGAGATGTTCTCCCGGCTCAGGTTTGTAACAACAACACCGTCCAATGTCTTAATATTCATTTTCAAGAGGGTGGGAATTATTGTCTTTTCCGCAACATCCCATTCCTGCGTCAAACCGTCTCTTATATACTTATAATGCAATCCCGCGTCAATCAGGAAATTTTTACTTGAAGGAGTTCTTACAAGAATTGCATTTGACCTCCCGACAGAGAAAAAGAGAATCTCAAGTTCTGACTGATACGGCTTTATTAAGAATAAAGGAAGAAGTATAATTAAAATTATCCCCGCTATTACTGCGGTAAGATATGTTTTTGCTTTCTTTGGATAATCCTTGAAATAAACAACCAGGTTAAAATAATATTTTTTCAAATTACCTAAGATAAAATCCTTCCATATAAATCCGCCAAGCAGTATGTAATAAATCACTATTACAGTCCCGGATGGTTTAACAACAAAAGGATACGGAAATATTAATGTTGCAAGATGGGCGAGCCAGAGAAAAAATTTACAGAAGAGCCAGTTCCCTGCGTTCAAAAGGAGGGCAACAGGCAAACCAATTTTAGGAATAAGTCCGAATACTCCCGCGAGAATTCCCAATTGTACGTTTATTCCGATCAACGGGATTGCAATGAAGTTTGCATAAGCTCCCGCAATTGGATATCTCCCGAAATATAATGCAGACAATGGCAGCATCATTCCGATCTGTATTGCGAACTGCGCCCCGATAAATCCGGATATTGCATTTGGCACCCTCCTGAAAGAGAAGCCGAGCATCGGGGATGCCTTCTGAAGTTTTGCAAAGATAATCCAGATAATCACAGAACATAAAACAAAAATACTTAGCCATAATATCCCGAAAAACTTATTCTGCAGCAGAATTACCATCGCCGTGAACAGAACAGTAATAACAATCCCCCCTATAAACCTGTATCCTACTAATTGATTATTTAAAATCTCCATAACAGGAGGCGTGATCAGAACAAGAGACAGGACCGCGCCGAAGGACAGAGTAAAAGACGCTTCTGTAATAACTCTCGGTGTAAATATTAAAATTAATGCGGCAGCGGCGGCAATACCTGTAATAATCGAAGACCTCAACCCGGATTTAGTTATTGCATAGGTTGCCAGAATAATTGAGTTCATGATAGATGCCCTGATAGTTGACGGGCGAGCTCCGGTAATTATTGTAAATAAAAGTAAAAAGAAAATAATAATAAACGGATATACTTTTCTCGGCAGTTTCAATAAGACAAAGATACCCCAGAACATAACCGTAATAATTGTAACATGAAGGCCTGAAACTGCAAGGACATGATTAACACCGGACCACTTAAATTCATCTTCAATAAGTGTGTCGGCTTCTTCTGTCAAGTACATCTTTCGAATCCCGTATCGTAATCCTAATGTAACCCCTCCAAGAAAAGCCGATTCAGGGTATGGCATTGTCTTTCTGATTGTTAACAGCATCTTCTCTTTTAACTTCAATGCAAATTTAACAACAGGATTTCCATTGACCTTGCCGATCTTTTGTATTTCAGAGTCTTCTCCGCGAACGAACATCTGTGCATAGATATTTGTGGATCTCAGGAAATTTGCATAATCAAATCCCCCCGGATTTTCTGCAGGCCGCGGCTTAATCAAGTCTCCGGTTACCCGGAATTTATCACAGTAATATAACTGACCGTAATATTTATTGTCCGGATAAATATAAATTTCAACCTTCCCGTTTCCTGCAACCTCATACTTCTCCCCGTCTTTCTCAACTAAATACGGCCGGAGCCGGATAGTCGTTTTATCTCTCTGAATAGATGGTTCATCAACGACAACCCCTTCGAGTGTTATCGTTCTTTTCGGTCGGTATTCAGCACAGTAACTTATATGATTCTTTTCCGGAAGACGGTTGTGGAAGATGAAAACAAGGATTGCTATGGCAAACGCTCCCGCTATCCACGCAGGATTGAGGAATTTTCTCGGAACATACTGGTACTTATTATGTTGCTTTAGGGAGATTATAAGAAAAACTAAAAAAACAATCGCAGCAAGGCCTATTCCCGAAAACAGGACAGGGTTCATGTTCTGGAATGAATATGCAAATGCTATCCCGATTACAAATCCTAAACAGAAAACAATTAAGTTCTTTTCCCATTTCATAGCTATTCACATACCTTATAATCCGGATAATAACTGCTGTTGGTCTCCAATATCTTTTCAGGCCGGTAGTCCGGCTTAACAAGGAGAACAACCCCGCCTATCAACAAAGCTGCCAGGAAAACAATGATAAATGTTCTGATACTTGCTTTAGACATATTAAAATTTACCTTAGAATTTTAAGGTTAAATATGCTCTCAAAGTCTCTTCCGGGAGCTTCTCCGGATTTCTCAAACCGCTATCCTCAATATACTCTCTCTTCTTATAACCGAGGGTATATTTCAGATGCCTGCTGAGGATATACTGTTCTAACCTGAACTGGAATTCAACATACTCTTCATAGGACGAACTATCCTGCTTTCTGTAGAGGTTGTCATCGTTATATTTCAATTCAGAAGTAAGAGAAAGATTCGGAATCGGCTTGTAATTAAATTTCATCTTGTAGTACTGGTTCTTCTTATATTCCGGAGAAGATGATTCAACATACTGTTTCAACCTGTAGTCAAAGGAGTATCCGAACTTATCCTTCTTTGAATCGAACGCAACATACGTAGTAATTCTTGAGTCGGATGTTCTCTCATCTATCTGCTCCATCTCTTCCATCCCCCGAGCTACGTCGTCATCATGCCACTCTCTTGAGAATTTAATCTTGTTAAATACATTCAATTCATAAGTAACTGCAATCTTATATTCCGTATCAACTGTCAGGTCTGAGAGATGCTTCCAGATATCATAGTCCCCTTCAAAAATAAACGGGTCAATCTTATAACGCATTTTTGTTGAGAATCCCTTCTCATCTGAATCAGAGTATTCTCTCGATGAATCCCAGGCAGCAAAACCGTAAGAGTGCGGATTATCAAAATCAACATCATAGGATCTGACAGAGTTCTCCATGTCAAATGATTTCGTATCCGTGATTATTCTGAAAATCCAGGCATCTCCCGCTTCTGCAATCTGTGCAAATTCACCTGCGAGGTAAACATCATTATTGATCTTAAACTGAAAATCACTCCCGTAAATATCGGTATCGAAGAGTTCCGGGCCGTATTGTTCTGGGTATCTCCCTTCTTCTGCAAATGTCACTTCATTATGATAATATGTAATACCGACAGTGTTATCTTCCGTAAATTTAAAAGTGAAGTTTCCGCCCGTAACAGTGTTGTGAATGAAATCGGGAATACTCTTCTGGTATGCGGAACTTTCATAATACTCCTCTTCTGTATCAAATTCAACAAGTCCTGATTGATATGACAGTTTATAATCCATATCAGAATAGAAACCGGACAACTCAAACTTCCTGTGTATATACCTAACACCACCGCCGAATAAGTAGTTCTTTTCGTAATCAGAAGAAGATTCCAAGTCACCCTTGAATCCGATAAGATATCTTCTGTTAGATTCGTTAAATACAAGGCCCTGGCCGAACCCGGCCTGGTAATTACCGAGAACTATCTGAACAGACGGATGATCCATTAAGAAGTAACCTTTTACATCCTGGTAATAAAGTTTTTCCTTGTTCAGGACAATATCACCCTTTTCATATTCAATCTCACCGTCTTCATCATAGATCGTCGGACCGTCATATATCTCATATCCGTCAGAACCGTAACGAAGCGCTTCAATTACACCTATCGTATAGGTCTTATTAATAGTATCCTGAATCCTCAATTCCTGGTACGGATCTTCATATTGATAATGGTCGTCTGACGTCTCTTTTATCCATTTATAATCCGCCTTGAAGACATTGTCAACATGGATCCGGATCTTTTCCTTCTCAGGAAGCGGAATGACTTCTATGAACGGCCTGATGGAATCGAGTTTATCCTTGTCAATCCCTTCAACCTCCAATAAATCATTATAATCACGGAAGCCGTTATTCTTTTTGACATACTCTTCAATATTCTTTGAATCTTCTTCGGTTAATGAAGGCAGCCGATAAATTTCATTTTTCTTTGAACGGTTAATGTCGATAGGATTATGAATTAAATCGACAAGGTTCTGATAAACATCTTCGTCAATCTGATCCGCATAATATAAGTCCTCCAGGTCTTCTTCGGAATCAACAAGCGTTGTTATCCCATAATCGATGCCGAAAGCGGAGATTCCAAAGGATATGAAGAAGAGGAGGAGTAAACTAAATAAGCAAAATTTCTTTCTATTCATGATGTTTGCTCCCTTTATTCAACGGTTAGGTAGGGTTCAAGTTTCTCAAATGTCTTATCGCCGATACCCTTTACATTTTTCAACTCTTCAATGGTATTAAACTTACCGTGAGTATTTCTATGGTCAATTATTGTCTGCGCTTTCTTCGGCCCGATCCCGGGAAGGGTAGAGAGCTCTTCTACACCCGCTGTATTAATATTTACTTTTTGAGCAGGGGGAACTTTTACCGATGAGGATGTGGGAGCAGTCGGAGTTTTCGGTGTTGAAGGCTGATAGTTCACCGGCTCAGATCCGTCAACTGTGATCTTATCCTTTATATTTTCAAAGGTTGCCGGACCGATTCTCGGAACATTCATTATATCTTCTATTGATTTAAAACCGCCGTGCTCGTTCCTGTACTGGATAATAGCTTCTGCAGTCTTCTCCCCTATCCTCGGTAAACTCATCAGTTCTTCCTTTGTTGCAGTATTGATATCAATCTTTGCTGTCGCTGATTTCGCAAGGAATTTACGGATGTTCTCTCCGAAGATCATTGAGATGGAATGTGTCTCTCCAAGAGCCGGATGGTCAACAAAACTGTAATCAATGGAAATATTCTTTACGGTTAATGAGAACCCGCCGGAATAACGGATATAGTTATCGGGCAATCTCCTTATTCCTGACCTGAATGAGAAATATTGATTTAAATTATATTCCAGCCCGAAACGATATTCAGGTTTTGCCTTCTTTATCGCGTCGAAATTCTCAAGATATTCATCATACATATCCAACTCTTCATCATTAAGAACATGCTCTATCTCCTCCTGTATCTCGTCAGGGAGATCGGTAAATCCATAAGTTGTTCCTTCGGTTGAAGAAGGGATCTCCTGGAAAATATCGAGGGAGAGCATCAATTGAGGAAGAAGCTTATATGAAATCCCTACGGTTGTTCCGCGGGGAAGATATTCTGCCCCAATCCTCGGCTGTGAAACATTGTGAAGGAACGCGCCGACACGAATCTTATCCGTAAGCATGTGGAGCATTCCAATGTCTAAAGCTATGGCATTCGCTGTACCGAGAGTATCTATGTCCAATCCCATGAATTTTAAATTGAATCCCAGGCTTGTGCTGTTCCCGAATCTTGATGCATAGGATAAACCTATAATATTTTCCTTATACAGTTCATATCCGAAATACTGCATGTTAATTGAGTATGTTCCCCAGTTCCCGTTCTCTCCGATAGGATTGACATAATTAACTACACCGTAACTTAATTCTTCCATATTGTAAAGTCTGGAATACATTGACTGGAACTGCGGTGAGGCAATAAATGCAATCCCGGCCGGGTTAAAGAAAACTGCAGAGGAATCATCTGCAATCGCAGTAAACGCGCTACCCATCCCTCTTGCCCTGCTGGACGGTTCCTGCTGCAGGAACGCGCCTTGCGCAGCAATTACAGAGAGGGCAAGCATTAATATTAATGTAATGATTTTTCTTGACATTGTTACCTCCACTTATATTATATTTTTTTACCGACTACAACAGTCTTCTTTTTCACAGCAGTGGAGACATCGTTCACCGCTTCAATATAAATAATATACACACCTATTGATGCAGGCCTGTTCTTATTATCGTTCCCGAACCACTTAATATTAAAATCGCCCATGGGAACATCTTCCTTATTAATTAATGTTCTGACAACCCTGCCTTGAATATCATAGATTCTTATTGTGATAACCGCTTCCGTATTAAGTGAAAAAGCGATCGTTGTATAAATCCTTGAAGGATCCGACCCGTCATTAACAAACGGGTTCGGTTCAATTACAATGTCAGAAATAGTAATATTCGGATTTTCAATCTCCTCATCACCTCGCCCGATTGTCGGGTTTTCCGTGATGTGCCAGTCTTCTGCGGTATTGGTATCGGTTGATTTCCTGTCTCTTGAAATTGAGTACCCGTCCTTAACCGCGCTTGAGTTCACTCCTCCGTCTATAACATAGACCCAGTCATAAACATAATCGTAATCAGGCTGGGTTGCTCCGCCAGGCCATTCAGGATACTTTGCAATATTGGGAAAGAACTTAAGGTTCTGTCCCACCCAATGCGGGATTCCCTTATCCGTGTCTATCTCCGCCATGATCTCGACATTATCATTATATTCAATATAACTCACATCAATTAAATCTGAAATCTCATAATCGGCAGTATTAGGAATAACCGTTGCCCCGGGTAGAAGATTCCCGTCCGAATCAACGGGGAGTTTATAAGCATCGTAATCATTATGCGCA
>JAQVHJ010000462.1 GCA_028696285.1 bacterium | reverse complement strand
GGGGCATCATCCTGCCCTATAGTAATGCTGAAAAAAAGATATAGTAAAATTTGATGGAGATTTTTATACTTTAAAAATAAAAATGTTGTATTGTATGAATTAGCATACTGCTCTTCTTTAGATGCGGTTCGGCCCTTGTTTATAAATTGCTTTCCGGCATGATGCCTTACTTTTATTTTGGGATTATACTCAAGATAACCGCCGCGGTTAATTACCTCCCAAGATAATGCGGTATCATTCTTATACTCTCTTCCCTTTAATTTGAAGCGGAAATTATTCTCAATATATTCTCTTCTGAACGACATGTTCGCTCCGCGAAGACTATCAACCTTTATAATTCTTCGATAATAATGATGGAAATTACCCAAAAATCTTCCAAACCAAAAGAGCTTCCCTATCTCATCCTTTTTCCCTTTAATATAAATTTCCTTGCCGTAACTATCTACATTTGGAGTATACCCCCCCACCCCGGCACATTTTGATTTGGAAAAATGATTAATTATCTGTTCCACCCAATCCGGAGCAGGTTCCGAATCATCATCAAGAAATGAAACGATATCCCCTGTAGTATTCTCATAACCTTTTTTCCAGGCATGAATCTGGCCGACACCTTGAACAATCAATAACTTGAGATTATTCATTTCCAGTATCATTTCAGAAACTGCTTTTTTACATTCAACATCAAACTCACGGACTGTCACAATGATCTCAGCAGGAACAACGGTTTGATTCCTAAGAGCATTCAAACACCTTCTCAAATCGATAGGTCTTCTATACGCAGGAATAACTACACTTGTTTTCATTTTTACCTTTTTCTATAGATATTTTATCATACATACAGAATAAAGTCAAATTAAGGTTTCATAGTCTTTTCAATTACATTAATCACCTTATCTGCGACAGATTCCCAAAAGAAATATTTCTCAACTCGCATAAATCCTTTTTTAATCAATTTAATCCTTAAATCTTCATCATTTACAATCAGTTTTATTGCTCTATTTATATCTTCAGCATTTCTCTCCTTAACAATTATTCCTGCATCTCCCAAGACATCCGGGATAGCTCCTGAATCACTTCCTATCACCGGAACACCGGAAGCCATTGCTTCTACGAGCACCCTTCCAAACTGTTCTTTCCAACGCCATATTGTTATTGAGGGAACAATTAATAAATCTAGATTGAGATATTCTTCGGGCATTTTATTATGGGAAACGAAAGACTTGATAATCAATTCTATTTTATTTTTATTAACATTCTCCTTTATCCAATTTAATTGCGAGCCTTCTCCTATAACAGTCAACTTAACCTTGAATTCAAGAATATTTAAAGCCCGGATTAAATATTTTATCCCCTTTATCTCTTCGACTCTCCCCACAAATCCAATCCGGGGAATATCGGGAAGAGAATAATTTGTTTTTTTCTTGAAATGCTCCCTGTCAATACCAATGGGGAGGTAATCAACCGGTCCCTTAAATCCCCAATCCTGATTTATTTTCAAGGTTGCTGTATTGCAGCCCAAGAAATAATCACAATACTTAAGGTTATGCCGGTATATTGAACTGAATGGGAAAGGAATATATTTTTTAATATTCTGAATCCCATAAATAATTATCTTTTTATCTCTTAACCCTTTAATTGCCTGATAAGCTGATATGGCATAAGGATCATTTGAAATAAAAACGACCTCGGGATTGATCTCCTTAATTTCATTTGTCAGCTGTTTTGAATTATATTTAAAAAAGATAGGGTGTCGTGCAAAAAATGATTTAACCGGATGTTTTATAATACTGTCATCTGAAGATTCAAAGTAAAATTTTTTTCTAAAGGAAGGTTCATACCAGTATTCCGGGGAGATCAGATGAATCTCCCAGTCTGTTCTCTCACTCAGAATTTCAAGGTATCTACGATTTGATTTAAGCACACCATCATGCTTAACAAACAGAATCTTCATCATTTACAAAAGCTTTTTTTATCATATTATTTATCTTCTTTTCTTTAATTATATTTCTTAAATTAAAAATAAAATTCAAAGTTGCCTTCTCAAGCGAAAATAATTTTCTGAAATTGAATTTCAAGAAACTCTTAATCGGAAGAATAAAAGAATAATTAAGAAAAGTACCTAAGAATACAGAAGTCTTATTAAATAAAAATATACTTATGAGTGAATTTCGGAAATAGTTAAATGTTCTCCGAGCCTTAATCTTCTCAAACACCTTTTCCGGCAAAACATTTTTTTCGATAGCACCTCCTACTAAATGTCTGCATTCTGCAGAAGGCTCATAAATACTGCTCCATCCGAAAAGATTTTTTGCCTTCCTGCAGACATAATAATCTTCCCATTCTAAAAAGAAATTATCGGGAAAGCCGCCTATCTTCCTTAATTTTTCTGTATTAATTAACATATGTGCTGCACATGAGTAATATGTTTCAGTTCTTTCCGATTCAAAATCATTATAAATTCTGTAACTGAGAAATAATGTATCAAAAAAGCCCTTGAAAGCTTTTATATGTTTTCCATGTACAGGTTTGTTTTTGAATTCTGTACTTTTAGC
>JAQVHJ010000037.1 GCA_028696285.1 bacterium | reverse complement strand
GCCGAAGGGTGTTTCAATCCTCGCTTCACTGTTTTTAAGGTTTCCGTGAACTAATGCAAAGTAAATTCTGTTAACCTCTCTGTTTTTTATCATCTTCTGCAATTTTAAAAAAGCATTGGTGGATTTTGCGACTATCATTAAACCGGAAGTATCCTTGTCCAATCGGTGAACAATACCCGGCCTGAAGTTATTCTCCGGGTTGGGCAGGTTGCCGTTTAAGTAATAAAGTAAGCCATTTACCAAAGTGTCATTATGATGCCCTTCTGCCGGATGAACAACCAGGTTATACGGTTTATTAATAACAAGTAGGTCATTGTCTTCATAAATTATTTCCAAATCCATTTTGACCGGTTTTATATTTGTTGTTCTTTCAGAGACCGGAACAGGAAAATCAATTTGATCATTTGGAAAAACTTTAATACTCGGTTTTTTTACAGGTTTGCCATTCAGTAGTATTTTCTCTTCTGATATCATCTGCTGAATCAGGTTTCTTGAAATCAGGTCTTTTTGATTGATAAAATAATTTGAAAGGAATTTATCAATTCGAATATTTCCGAAATCAACAATAATGGTCAGTGTTTCAGAATTATTTTTCTGAAGCGGATTTTCCGTCATTCTTTTTTTTCTGGTGTTTTTTCCAATGAATGAGATCTTTTGTTGCGATAACAGCGGAGGATGTAACAGAAAAACCTATTACAAATTGGAGATTACTCTTGCTCATAACAGGAGAGGTTGTTTTTTGCTTGCTCATTTCATAAATCTGAACAGCGGAATAAGTGATGAACATTGTCAGTGGGAGTGTAGATAAAAAGACTACCTGAAATCTCTTGAAAGCAGTTTCCTTGTAGATGTCCTGGTTTACTTCAAAGACCGCGCCGGAATTAAGATTAAGACTCAGTTTATCAGTGTAGGTCACTTTGTAATCATTCAATTCTGAAAAAGTAATATTAATCAGAACGATTAAGAAAAAAAAACTAAGCAGGCATTTGAGAAATGTTTTCATTTTGTTTTTTGTTTTTTAGATAGAAATACATTATCAACCCGGAAAAGAATAAAAAGATCCCGGTTAATTGAGATATTGTCAGGTTAAACATGTAATATTGGTTCTGGAGATAATCACCCCGGATAAATTCAATAATGAATCTGAAAATGGAGTAGGTTATAAAGTACAGGAAAAAGATCTGGCCATCGAATTTTTTATTTCTATAGACCAGTGAAAGGAAAACAAATATAGAGAAATTAGCTAATGACGATATTAATTGCGTAGCAATAACAGGTTCGTACGGATGGTAATATCCAGCAACACTGTCATACGGGAAGACCATTGCTAAGAATCCATGCCCGACCTTTCCATAACAGCATCCATTCAAGAAACATCCTAATCTCCCCAAGGCATGGCCGAATGCAATGGATGGAGCAAATACATCTGCATATCTCCAAACAGGAAGTTTCTTCAGCGCAGTATATGATAGTGCGCTTATAGCTGCAAAAGTAAATCCACCGAGGAATACGAAACCTTCTCTGGAAAGGATATAGGCGGAGGTGTTCTGAAGGAAGTCTTTCCAATTCAGGATTATATAGAATACCCTTCCTCCAACCAAAGCCATTATCACAATAATTATAATGAGGGAATACATTGAATCTTCGTCTAATTTATCTCTTTTTGCTTTTTTCAAAGCCAGAAGAAATCCGAAGAAAAATCCCATTGCAGCCATAAAACCGTAAGAATAAATTTTTAATGCGCCAAGTTCCAATAAAATTTTATGCATTATATCCTCCGTTTTCAGATTCTTCCTTCGGTTCTTTTGTAAAGATAAGGAATATAATTAGACCAACCGCCCCGACAGATATGCAGGTATCAGCAATATTGAAAGCAGGCCATGAGAAATTTTTATAATGGATCAAAATAAAATCAGTAACATACCCTAAAATTAACCGGTCTATGAAATTGCCAAATGCGCCTCCGATTATTCCTGCAAGGGAGAAGACAATGAAATTACTGTGGTTTTCTTCTTTAATAAATAGGACATAAAAATAAACCAGGACTATTATTGAAAAGATAGTGATAAGAATGAATAGAACAGGTCTGTTAGTACTGAAATTATCCATGAGTCCGAAAGCGATTCCTTTATTGGTGACATTTACAATGTGAAAAAATCCCTTAATAACATCTATATTTGAATTTAATGGGATATGATGTCTTATATAAAGTTTGGAAATTTGATCAATGATTATAATGATTATAGCAGTAATAACTGAACCAAAGATTACTTTTTTCTTTTTAAGCATTTTAAAATAGTTAGTTTAAAGTTTTTGTTATTCAGAATCCTTTCGGCATTTCATACAAAGTTTTGCCCACGGTTTGACATTCAATCTTGATTGAGGAATTGTTTTAGAACATAATTCACAGACGCCGTAAGTTCCTGTATCAATTTTTTCAAGAGCAGTCTGAACTTCTTCTAATTTACTGGTAAGCATATCCAGGATTTCAAGGTCTTTGCCTTTCTCAAAATTATCTGAGGCAACGTCTCCCGGATCATCCGGATATCCCGACAGTCCCCCGGAAGAGTCAAGTAAAGACGACTGAATCTCGCTCTCAGTCAAATCCTTAATCTCTTCTTGAAGAGCATTGCGCTCTTTAATTAAAATCTCCCGGTACTTTTCAAGCTGCTTTTCATTCATCTTGTTTGACTCCTTGTATTATTTTATTTGTTCAATTGAATCTGCGCAATCAACACAGACTTTATCATATTCCTTTGTTTCCTTGAAATCTTGAGATATTTTCCAGCATCTCGGGCATTTTTCCCCGGATGCTTTTTTAACATCAATCGTAATTTCTGAATCAGAATTAAAATCAAGTTTTAATTGAGAGACAATTAAGAATTCCCTTAAATCAAAATCCTTCAGAATCTCTTTGTAGTCGGGTGTCAAGTTTAATAATACGGATGCATCAAGAGATAAGCCAATCTCGCCGGCTTGTCTCTTCTCTTCCAGTTTAGGATTTATTTTTTCTTTTAACTCCAGAATCTTTTCAAAGATTTGAATGATCTCGTTGTTTTCCCATTGTCTTTCAGGCTCAGGCCAATCCTGCAGGAATACAGATTTATTATCTTTCTTTAAAGATTGAAAGATTTCTTCGCAGGTAAAGGAAAGAATAGGAGAGGCGGAGATAGTGATTGAATTTACAAGTTGATATAAGGCTGTTTGAGTTGATCTTCTTTTCTTGTCATCAGGAGCAAGAGTATATAGTCTTCCTTTTATTATGTCAAGATATTGCGCGCTCAAGTCATTAGTGAAGAAATTATTCAATTTGTGATAAATTTGATGGAATTCATAAGTTTCATAACTGTTCTTAAAATAAGTTATTATTTCGTGAAGTTTAGATAAAATCCATTTATCAAGCAAGTCCATTTCAGAATATGGAACAGAATCACTTTCCGGATTAAAATCATAGAGATTTCCCAGCATGAACCGGAAAGTATTGCGAATTTTCTTATATACTTCTGCAACCTGGTTAAGGATGTTGTCGGAGATCTTCATATCTTCTTTATAATTTTCCGAAGATACCCACAGCCTTAAAATGTCCGCGCCAAATTTTTTATTTATCTCTTCCGGAGAGATACCGGTGCCTTGTGATTTTGACATTGCAAGACCCTGTTCATTAAGCATAAATCCATGAGTGATTACAGTTCTATACGGAGGGATATCGTTAATTGCAGCCGACGGCCACATCGATGCCTGGAACCATCCCCTGTATTGGTCTGACCCTTCAAGGTAAATATCAACAGGATAATTCAGTTCGGGTCTCCGAACTGCAACGGCAAACCAGGAACTTCCTGAGTCAAACCAAACATCCAGAATGTCAGTTTCCTTCCTGAATTTTGTTGAACCGCATTTTTCACATTTGAGTCCGTCAGGGAGAAACTTTTCCGGTTCATATTTAAACCATGCGTCAGAACTTTCTTTTCTGACTATCTCAATTAATTTAGAGAAATATTCCGGAGATATTACGGTTTCATTACATTCAGAACAGTAAAGGGCGGGAATGGGAACACCCCAGGCTCTTTGCCGGGATAAACACCAAAATGCGCGGTTCTCTATCATATTTGAAAAGCGTTCTTCTCCCCATCTCGGGAGCCAGTTAACTTTCTTTGTTTCTTCCAGGACCAGGTTTTTCAGTCTGGTATTATTTGTATCCATGAACCATTGTTCAGTCGCCCTGAAAATTATCGGGCCTTTGCAGCGCCAGCAGTGCGGGTAAGAGTGGGTAATCTTTCCGGAATAAAGCAGGGCATCTTTCTCTTTCAGGATCTCAATAACTTTTGAATTTGCATCAAAGACATTAATCCCCTTTAATTCAGGAAGTTCATCAGTATATTCACCTGCCTCATTAACAGGAGAGAATATTTCTAAACCGTACTGCATACCTATTTCGAAATCTTCTTTCCCGTGTCCGGGCGCAGTGTGAACAGCCCCAGTTCCCTGGTCAAGGGTAACATGGGTTCCGAGAATAATCTGAGACTTCCTGTTTAAAAATGGATGAAGCGCAAATTTATTCTCTAATGATTTAGGATCTATTTTTTCAATTATTTTAAAATCAACGACATTTAATATCTTCATAACAGATTCAAGGAGTTCTTTTGCCAGAATCCATGATTCTTCCCCAACCTTGACTTTTACATATTCAAAATCGGGATGTAGAGCAATACCCATGTTTGACGGAATGGTCCAGGGCGTTGTTGTCCAGATAACAATAAAAGTATTTTTTTCATTCTCGAGTTTGAACTTTACAAAGATAGATGGGGATGAATGATCTTTGTATTCGAGTTCAGCTTCTGCCAAGGCTGTTTTACACGAAGGGCACCAGTGTATGGATTTTAAACCCTTATATATAAGACCTTTCTCGACAAGTTTTCCGAAATTTTCAAGAATATCCGCTTCATAATCATAAGACATTGTTGCATATGGGTTATCCCAATCGCCAATCACACCTAACCTTTTAAACTCTTCCTTCTGGATTTTTATGAATTTATCCGCATATTCTCTGCATAGCCGTCTAAGAGTTAAGTGGTCAACTGTCTTATTCTTTTCCTTAAGGTTCTTTGTTACCTTTAACTCAATCGGCAGGCCATGACAATCCCACCCTGGTATATAAGGGGCATTGAAGCCGTCAAGGAATTTAAATTTAATTATTATATCCTTTAAAATTTTATTTAAAGCATGACCCATGTGAATATTTCCGTTCGCATACGGCGGACCGTCATGAAGGATAAACTTAGATTTACTTGAATTCTTGGAAACAAGATTGCGATAAAGGTCAATCTCCTCCCAAAATTTCAGGAAATCAAATTCTCTCTTAGAGAGATTCGCCCTCATTGGGAAATCTGTTTTTGGTAAGTTCAGTGTTTTTGAATAATCCATGTAAAGACCTCCGGATACTCATTTATTTAATCTTATAATTATACCATATAAAGTCAATATAAGTCAAGTAAAAATATGCCGGGACGGTCCTTCATTTTGAAATATTTTACATTTTAATCCTTTTAAATCAATGAACAATGGAATATTGGGGAGAAATGAATAAAAATCAAGTAAAAGTTAAAAAAAAGTAAAAGAAAGGATCGTCCCGGATGATTTTTTCTTGACAAAATCAATTGATTTTGTTATAATGTAATTTAGTTGAAAAACCAAGGAGGTGATTTTGATGACAGGAGCATATTTATTGGTAAATACCCAGGCGGGTAAGGACAGATCAGTACTTGTTGAGTTAAAGAAGATAGAAGGAGTAACCCAGGCGCATATCTGTACCGGGCTTCATGACATTATATGTTACATTGAAGAGGCGGATTTAAAGGCGATGGGAGATATTTTAATCAGCAAAGTAAGATCGATTGACGGCGTAACAAAGACTGTTACCTGTATTGCTGTTGATTAATCGGTAAAGATCAATTTTTTCCTTTTAAATGAACAATTAGGGTATTTCAGGATATTTTCCGGAATACCCTTTTTTATTAGAAAGTTAACCGGATTTGAAAAGTTGCCTGAACTTTTTTCAATGAATATCCTGTAGGTATAATCATCTGTTTTCTCTGCTTCAGGAATGTCTGTAATTTCAATTTTTTCAAGAAATTTAAATTCATATTCCAATTTAGAGATTTTCTTAATACCTTCGTTTGGATGAATAGTCTTAATTTCAAATATTTCCAATCCTTTAGGAAAGAACTTGTTTAATTTTTCATTTATGATGTAATTTTCTTCTGATGAGTCTGTCCAGAATTCGAATGCCTCAGCGTCACTTTCAATCCCTAAAGGCAATGCCGGGGTAATTGTTATTTTTGGAAGAGGATTAAATCCTTCCGTGAATGCGATGTTTAATTTTGAAAGGAGCATTGCTCTCCTGATAAGATCGAGGGTATCATTATGTGAGATGAAACGTATTATGCCTTTTTTCTGAAAGAAGCATATTTTTTTTAAATCTGAATCCTTAACGAGAGATTCATTTACTTTTTCATTAAAATATTCCTGTGGTTTTTCACTTTTAATTAATTTCATTTGAGATAGGTCGGGGCATACCCCGCAATTTTCGCATTTATCCCTGCATGAAGGGGTTTTTACCTGTTGAGAAGCTTTGATATCTTCTTCAATAAAGAAATCTTTTTTTATTCCTATGTCAATAAAGTCCCAGGGGAAATTGGTTTCATGGTCAAATTGCATGTTTGCCATTTCCTCAATATCAATATTCATTTCTTCTGCAGCGTTTATCCAAAGTGAATAGTTGAAAGAATCTCTCCACGAATCAAAAACCGCCCCTTTCCTATACGCCCTTAAAATCAGTTCGCCGATACTTCTATCTCCCCTTGTAAGTATGGTTTCTATAACAGTCTGTTCATAGTTATCAAAGGAAATTTTCAGTTTTTTATCTCTACCCAATTCATCAAAAATAAAATCTCTTGCTCTTTTTATTTCATTTCTATTTTTAAGCGGATGGAATTGAAATGGTGTGAATGGTTTTGGGATAAAGAATGAGAAGTTGATTGAAATTCTTAATTTATAATTAGTATGTTTCTGAATATTTCTTATAAGAACAATTATAGAATCTATATCGGAAAACTCTTCGTAAGGCAAGCCTAAAATGAAATAGAGTTTGAGACTCTTCCAGCCCATCGCCTGAACCCTTGAAATTGTATCTAATATATCATTCTCTGTGATTTTCTTATTTATGATATCCCTTAATTTTTGAGATCCTGCTTCCGGAGCAAAGGTTAATCCGGGTTTCCGGATTTGAGTTAATTTATTAAGAATTTCATCAGATAATTTATCAAGTCTAAGAGAAGGAAGAGCCGGAGATACTTTTTGATTTTTAAAAAGATCAACCGAATTATAAATAATATTCTCAATCCCTGAATAAAAACCTGAATTCAAGGATGAGAAGCTTATTTCATTATACCCAGAATTGTCAATTATTTTTTTTGCGTTTTGAAGAATATTATCGACCTGTTTTTCTCTCACGGGCCTGTAGATGAATCCTGCCATACAGAATCGGCATCCCTGTGAACAGCCCCTCATTATCTCGACCTGCCCGCGGTTATGAATAGTTTCCATGAAAGGAATAGGGAAGGATTCCGGTGATTTTGAATTTTCGAAATTATTATAAAATTGTTTTCGGATGCTTGAAGGGTAATCATCAGAAATCGGGACAGGTATTTGAAAGATAGATTCTTTTTTTGTCCTGAAGAATTGCGGCACATAAAAGCCCTGAATCTTTTGTAATTCGTTCAGGATTTCACTTCGGTCTCGCCTGTAGTTTTTTACTATTTCAGTAATGTCATGTATAACATCTTCTCCTTCCCCGATTAATACGGCATCAAAGAATTCAGCTAAAGGTTCCGGATTATATGCGGCTGGTCCTCCGCCAATAACAATTGGATCTGTTTCTGTCCTATCTTTTGCAAGAAGGGGGATTTGCGCTAAATCAAGAAGGTAAAGCACGTTAGTAAAGGATAGTTCATGCTGAAGAGTAATTGCGAGGATATCAAATAACTTTACGGGAACTCTTGATTCGATGGAGAATAGAGGGATATTTTCCTTTCGTAATTTAATTGCAAGGTCATTCCAAGGAATGAAGACTCTTTCACATAAAGCATCATTTCTTGAATTAATTGTTTCATAGAATATTTTGACAGCGAGATTTGACATTCCAATTTCATAAACATCGGGATATGCGAATACCCATTTACAAAAATCTTCCTTGAATTCTTTTTTAACTGATCTAAATTCATTTCCGATGTAGCGTTGGGGTTTTTCAATCCCATTCAATAATTTAATAAAAATCTCTTCAGTAATTTCGTTCATTATTTTTGCGAATTCCATTTCAGGAATGCGGATATGAAAGGATCGATATTTCCATCCATTACCGCGTTAACATTACCTGTTTCAAGATTGGTTCGATGGTCTTTGATCAGTGAATATGGATGGAAAACATAGGATCTGATCTGGTTACCCCAAGCTATATCAGCTTTTTCAGCATGCTTCTTTTTAATCTCTTTTTCTTGCTGTTCTTTCATGAAGTTATATAATCTTGACCGTAAGATTTTCATTGCAACAGCTTTATTTTGGTGCTGTGATCTTTCGTTCTGGCACTGAACAACAATTCCTGTCGGTAAATGTGTAATTCTTACTGCTGAATCAGTGACATTAACATGCTGTCCCCCGGCGCTCGATGAACGATAAGTGTCAATCCTGAGATCTTTGTCATTTATGTCCACATCAATATCATCATCGATCTCAGGCAGGACGTAAACAGAGGCAAACGAAGTATGCCGTCTCTTGTTGGCGTCAAAAGGCGAGATACGGACTAATCGGTGAATACCTATTTCACCTTTTAAATAGCCATACGAATATTCACCTTCAATCATTATATCAACACTTTTTATCCCGGCTTCTTCTCCGGGAAGAAGGTCAGTTATAGTAGCTTTAAAATTATTTATTTCCGACCACCTCATGTACATCCTTAAAAGCATGTTTGCCCAATCACACGATTCAGTTCCTCCTGCTCCGGGGTGTATGGAGAGAATAGCAGAAAATTTATCTTCTTCCAAAGCAAGATATGTTGCGAGTTCAATCTCTTCAATTTTTTTACTGAATAAATTTAATTTAAGAGAGAATTCCTTCAAAAGTTCCGGATCATTTTCGTCCGTTAATATCTCAATTAAAGTGGAGAGCTCTGCTTTCAAGTCCCTTATTAATGAAATCCTGTCAAGTTTATCACTTATGTTTTTAATCTCTTTAAGTATCTTATTTGCGCGCTGATTGTCATTCCAAAAGTTTTGAGCAGTTGTGAGTTCCTGTTTTTGTTTAAGATTTATCTCTGCATCTGCGGGATTTAAAACATCAATAATATCCTTCAATTTTTTGCATAGCTGTTCAAATTGCTCAAGTAGTTCCTGTTCAATCATGATAAAAACCTTTCTTTTCCGAATTCAAATGGAGATTATAACATATTTTTTCTTTTAAATCAACCCCGGCAAAAGAATTGTAGTCAATTTAACTTTTGCAGAAACAAAAAAAATGAAATTTATTATTTTATTTAGGTTTGCAGGAACCCATGCATATATTGACATTTGAAATTTTTCCCGGAAACAAAAGAAAAGATCTTTTTCCTCGCGCTCATTACACAATGGTCTGATAACTCGAAGCATTTTTCAATCTTAAATTTTCAATGCGAAGCGTTCTATTAGTGGTAGGTGGAGGGTGGAGTGTGGAATGAATATGAGAAATACAAATCTTATGCTCGAAGCGAATCACGAATACCGTTTTACATGTTTTAACCTGACGATGTATTTTATTCAAACGATACGGGCGAACGCCGTTCGCCCCTACGATGTTATTTTACATAATAATGTTTGTATGATATTCAGGATTGCCACGACATGTCCTTCGCTATGCTTCGGCCAGTCTCGCAATGACAAATACCGCTATTTTGTTTGCAAACGATTGTGTGTCATTGCGCTATCGAGACAAAGTCGAGATCTAGCAAGTGTCAGCGCTGCGTCGGCGTAACTAAGAGAAGCGTGGCAATCCATTTTCATGATCCGTGATTCGAAATGTAATGTAAAAAAGCATTACATTAATGATATTTTTTAATTTTTAAATCCATTTGAACTCTGCAAAATTCTTTTTCTGCATTCACACCCACCATTAAAATGGTGGGCTAATATCGTTCTATCCCTACGGGATGGATAAATATTTAATTCTTCAAAATTATATTTATTCTCTGCATCCGAAGTTTATCCCGAACGCATGTGAGGGACCTCTCTCCCGATTCCGTTGAATCTTTATCGGGTCTGCTTTGTTAGTGGTATGTGGAGGGTGGAGGGTGGAGGGTGGAAGGTGGAATGAATATGAGAAATACAAATCTTATGCTCGCATCGAATCACGATTACCGTTTACCGTTTTACATGTTTTAACCTGACGATGTATTTTATTCAAACGATACGGGCGAACGCCGTTCGCCCCTACGATGTGTATCAAATGTTTATAATACAATTCTTTCGGTTCCGCATCACGATTTATATATTCTCTTCTTAATCTCGTTTATAATATCCTGCGACAAGCGAAGCGAATACGTCCCGATGTTTCATTAAAACTCTCGGGATCAAAATCCTGTTACAAGTCTCGTCCAAGTCCCTGTCCATAAAATTCAACGCTGTTGAATTTTCAGTTCGAGTTCGAGTTTCATGTTCGTGACAAAAATATTTCCTCATCGTGTCTCCGGTGTGTTCAGTGGTTCCAATTCACATTCATCTGT
>JAQVHJ010000461.1 GCA_028696285.1 bacterium | reverse complement strand
ACGCCTTTCCCTCCCGACAGGCTAACTCCTCCCAGAACTGCAGCCGTTATTATTCCGAATTCGGTACCGTCCGCCATTCCTCCCTGCACGGAACCAAGCCTTGCCGTCATAATTATCCCGCCTATCGAGGACATCACCCCGCCAAGTATGAATAATATCATTTTAATTTTATTGGAATTTACCCCGGACAATAAGCTGACCCTTTCATTGCTCCCAATGGCATATGTATAGAGACCCAGTTTTGTATATTTAAAAATAATTATAAAAATAATATACAGAACTATCATTATTATTACAGGCATTGGTATCTTGAATAAGTATCCCCTGCCGATAAATTTATAGGCATCCGTTACCTGGTCCCCATATATTGAATAACCTTTTGTGTATATGAAGCACAAGCCCCTGTATACGCTCAGTGTTGCAAGGGTGGCGATAAAAGAAGGTATCTTAATGTAAATGACCAGGAGTGAATTTATAAATGCAGCTAACCCTCCGGCTGCTATTCCACAAACTATTGCAATAACCGGATTTACGTTAAAATCAACCATTAATCCAATTGTCACAACACCGGCTATTGCCATGGTTGATGCCATTGAAATGTCCATATTTCCTGAAATCATTAAAATCGTAGTTCCAATAGCCACAATGGCAATTATCGATGTAGCCCTCAGTATGTTCATGATATTATCAAAGGTAAGGAACTTGTCATTTGTAACGCTAAATACAATAAACAAAATAATGAAAGCTATAGGTATGCCATATACTGCCCAGAAATTATCCGGTAATTTTAACCTCTTCCTTGTAACACTTGAATTATTAATTGCATTCACTATTTCTTTCCTCCTATTGCATAACTTATAATTTCTTCCTGGTTAAAGTTTTCTACAATTTCTTTTATAATTTTTCCATTTCTCATAATCAAAACACGGTCACTAATTCTTAATAATTCAGGAAGCTCCGAAGAAATCATTATTATTGATTTGCCTTCATTTGCAAGGTCATTAATGATATCCAGTAATTCATTCTTGGTCCCTACATCGATTCCCACCAGAGGCTCGTCTAAAATCAAAATATCACAATTCGCTGCAAGCAATTTTGCCAGCACGACTTTCTGTTGATTCCCTCCGCTCAGGTTTTCCACAACCTGAGAGGGGGAAGGTGTTTTAATATTGAGTAATTCAATATACTGGTTTGTAACTTCAAGACCTTTATTTTGTTTAAGGAATCCCATCCTTGATTCCGTTTTATATAATATAAAAGGGATATTCTTTAGTATCGGCAATCCTGAAAACAGGCCCTCTTCTTTCCTGTTCTCAGGAAGGAATCCAAGTTTATCCTCTATTGATTTTTCTGAATTATTTTTCTCTACCAATAATGAGTTAATAAAAAGTTTGCCCCCGGTTTTATATTGGCCCGTAAAAACCGATTTGAATAATTCTGTCCTCTTTGAACCGACCGTACCATAGATACCGAGTACCTCTCCATATTTTAACTGTAAATCTACATCCTTAACCCCGTTGGAAGTCGAATAATCCTTGAGCTCCAGCATTATTTTATTGCTTTCAATCTTTTTGAGTCTATTTGTCTTTATTTTTGAAAGATCTTTTCCGACCATTTCCTTAACAACCTTATCTTTAAGTGCCTGGGTATTTTCTACAGGCATGGTATCTATAACCATTCCGTCTCTCAACACCGTTACATAATCACAGATATTAAATATTTCATCCAGGTGGTGCGATATATATATTATAGAGACACCACTGTCTTTCAATTTATTTATAATTTTAAACAAGTTCTCAACTTCTTTATCGGACAGGGCTGAAGTTGGCTCATCCATTAATATTATTTTTGCATTCTTGCTTATTGCCTTGGCAATTTCCAGTTGTTGTTTGTCTGAAACGGAAAGAGTCGCGACTTTTTTAGAGACATTAAAATTAAATCCGAGGCTATCCAGCACCTTTTTGGCCTGCTGATTCATTTTCCTGAAGTTTATAAAACCGCCCCTTGAAAATTTATCCTCTTCCCCAAAAAATAAATCCTGCGCAATAGTCAGGTCGTCAATCACGCTCAGTTCCTGATATATTGTAGACATTCCCGAATTCAGGCTATCTGCAGGTTTATCGAAACTGACTGGATTATTATCAATCTTTATTTCCCCTTCTTCCGGCTTATATATACCGGAAAGAATTTTAATTATAGTGGATTTGCCCGCACCATTCTCTCCAACCAGCGCATGAATAGTATTTTTCCTTATTTTAAACGAAACTGACTTTAACGCCTGTACGCCAGGAAAAAATTTGCTTACTCCGTTTATTTCTAATATGAAATTTCCACTCATTTTCAAAACCTTAATTATAATTAATTTTAATGGAATTTTTTTGGGGGATATAAAATCCCCCAATTTTTTGACTGAAATAAAAGATTATTCCATCGGACCAAAGGAAAGTTTGTACTCCCTCACATCACCAACATTTTCGATTGTCACCGGCTCGAAAGGTGTATAGACATTCAGTTCGACATCTTCACCTTTTATCAATTTTACAGAAACTTCAATCAT
>JAQVHJ010000460.1 GCA_028696285.1 bacterium | reverse complement strand
ATTTATGGAAGCTTTATATGCAGATGATTTTCTGGAAACTTTTTTAAAATCACTTTCAATAACAAGGGTAGGGTCTTTTATTATCAACTGTAGAAGATCCCAGTCTTTCTTTGAGAAAAGTTCTTTATCCAGTTCATAATTTTCTGCTGCAAGAGCATAGTCTTCCTGAAATTTTTCCAAAAACATTTCATAAAATTCAGGCCCTATCCTGTTGAGAGTAAAAATATAGCTACCAAAACGTTTACGTTGATAAACATAAACAAGTTTCTCTTTAAACTCAGGATTTTCCTTTAATTTAGGGCTATTATCTAAAATATCCCTCATGAAATCATGTTCTTTACACATAGCAAAAACTTTGCCCTTATCATGGACAGATGATCCCTCATTATCTCTCCTATTCATATAGAAAGGCTTGTTTATAAAATAAGTTCGTGATGCATATGCCAATGATTGGAACCATAAACCATTATCTTGAAATGAAGCACCAGGTGTTTCATTATGTCGTATTTTATATTTTTCAATGAAATCCCTCTTATAAATCCCAGTCCATGTGTTCATAATGAAACGAAAAACCTCTAACTCATTTTGTGGGTTAATAACACGATTATAATTACTATCTTTACGGGCTACCTTCTCATAGGTTTTATTAATATTTTCTCCCGAATCAGTGAATCTATAAAAATCTGCCTTTATTAAATCAACATCATTTTTTATAGCTTCATTGTAAAGGGTTTCATACATATCCAGTTCAACGTAGTCATCTGGTTCAACGATACCAATATATTCCCCAGTAGCAGCATCAAAACCTACATTCATGGTATGACCGTAACCAGCATTGGGTTTAGAAATTATTTTTATTCTATCGTCTTTCCTTTGATAATCTTCTAAAATAGATAGACTATCATCTGTTGAACCATCATTTACACAGATAATTTCAATGTCTCGTAGTGTTTGATTTGCAACACTATCCAGGCATTCTTTTAAGTACGTTTCCACATTGTATGTGGGAATTATTATAGAAACCCGTGGTTTGCTTGAAGGTTCTAATAGGGGTTGTTTCTCAATTTCTTTAATTTTCAATAAATTTCCATCATAAAAATAGTCACCAGGCCTGCCCTTAATGGAGAGCTGTTCTAATCCCTCTTCATACAGGAAATTGTAGAGTTTTTCATAGGATTCTCTCGTATTTAAGGATTTTAGGTTGTATAAACACCCACTGGTGGCAAAGTTAACGAAGCTTTGTTCCACTTGGCCTGTAAAAATATTTTCATCAATTAAGAAACTCTTTAATGCTAACATCGCATGATAAAAATCAAACGGATGCTTATGATTAGTGTTCTGACTGTGAAAATCATGGTCAATCCTGTAATATATTAGAGGAATATCTAAAACAGAGATCCTATCGGCTTTTATCAGTGCCTTGCAAGTAAATAGAAGATCATTTGTTCTGAAAAGTTCCTGGAACTGGATATTGTTTTTTAAAATAAAGTTTCTCTTAAATAATTTGTTCCAGGGCCAATTTTTAAAGGTGTTAAAAATGTAACCTGGAAAATCATTATAATTAAAAACATCCTTTTTTGGAAGGTATTTCTTTCGAATATCGTAGTTTATATTTCTTACCTTGGATGTTCTATTATCAAAAGTCTTGACTCTGTAAACTGTTATGTCTAATGAATTCTTCCATGAATAATTGAATGCTTTTTCCAGCATATCTGGTTCAAAGAAATCATCAGCATCTAGAAATGAAAGATATTCGCCCCTGGCAATTTCTAAACCTTTATTTCTAGCAGCCCCAGCACCTCGGTTTTCCTGATCCATGATGGTGATTCTTTGGTCTTTTTCAGCGAATTTTTCCAGAATATCTAGGGATCCGTCGGTAGAACCATCGTTTACGCATATTACTTCAATTTCCTTTAATGTTTGATTTACAACACTATCCAGACAATCTTCCAGATGATTCTCCACATTATACACGGGTATAATTACTGATACCCGGGGAATTTTCTTCAAATTTATTAAATCTCCTTGTTGCTTTTCAATAAAATGAACCCATTCTATGCTCATATGGGCTTTGATCATAAATATATTTTTAGTATCAAAAAGGCCTATAATCAAGTATTTCATGGGTTATAAGGTTTACATCAGTTATTAAATACAGGATCAATTACTTCAGCAATATCACATTGAATATCTAAAAACATTGTTTTATAATAATTATTCTCTCTTCTTTCTCTTTTAAAAGTAGTAAATGATTTTATTTGATTTGAGTTAAAGAGCTATAAAAATTATATCTTTATTTATTTATCAAAATGAGAATTCATTTCTATATTATGATTGGGGAATCTTCCTTCTTTTTTTCCATAAAGAACATAATGAACAAGTGGATTTATTTTAGAACTTCTTACATCCGGATATCTCTTTATATAATACTCCCCATCGAATTCTATCGAGGGATTTCTTTTTTCCATCCATCCATGATAAATATAATGATCCAATGGACTCAAATTAGAATTTTCAACATCCAAACGTTCATTTAAATAATAATTTTCATCAAAAA
>JAQVHJ010000459.1 GCA_028696285.1 bacterium | reverse complement strand
AAACATAGTTGACTCTGATACGTGGGTAAACGTAATTGATAACTCCATTAGCTTCCCGAATCTGGGAGCATTCGTAGAGTCCATTTCAAGCGATACTTTGGAATTCGATTTAACAAATAGACCGGGAGATCCAGGGAATCCCGTCAACTATATTGTTGTCTGGTTCAACTTCTCTTATTCAAAAGATTCCGGCAAAACATCCGTAACGGTTCCTGTAACGATAAAAATTCCTGAAACTATTCTGAATCCTCCGAAGGATGTCCTGGCAGTCCAGGTTAATGAGATGGTTAAGATTCTTTGGGAAGATAAGAAATCTGATGTAGATGGTTACAATGTTTATAGGTTAAATAATCAGGGAGAATGGAAAAGAATCAATAAGGAATTGGTTATAAAGCATTCATTCAAGGACGAAGACGTTGAAGACGGAAATCTTTACCAGTATAAAGTTACGTCCTGCTTTGGTGAGATTGAAAGCGGTTTCTCCAGGATTGCAAAGGTAAGGGTCATAATCAATTATACGGATATGGACCATCTTCAGACATATCCTAATCCTGCAAAAGAAAAAGTCCTTTTTGACAGACTTCCGAAAGATGCCTGCATTACTATTTATACCATAACCGGGCAGGAAGTGATAACATTATATGCAAACGGAAGTAACCAGGTCGAATGGAGATTGCTGAATAAGGCCAATAGAAAGGTGTCTGCAGGAATTTACTTCTATGTTATTGTTTCCGAAAAGGGAGAGAAAAAAGGTAAGATAGCTATTACGAAATAAAATTGTTTGAAAAACTGATTTTTTACTCTATGGAAATTTAATATTAACTTTCTGTTTTAATATCCCCAGCACTTGAATAACGGACTTAACTCAGTCTGGGGATTTCCGTCCTTGAACGGAAGGTCAGATATCAATATCACACGATTCGTCTTTCTCCTTGGTTTTGAATCTGGACGTTCGGGAGGAAGGTAATACCCTTCTTCATCAAATAAAATGTAATACTCCTTGTCCTGTTTGATTCCCAATTCAACTAATCTTACATAATCGGTTCCCTCTTCCTTCAATGCTTCTTGAACAGGAACCGGGGCAGAAGACGAATTTTCATTCGTAAATTTCTTTTCATTGATCTCCTTTATGTACGGTCGAATCACGCGCCAATGAATCTTGATTTTGAAACTGCTATAATCTTTACCTGTCGGGTTCATGAATAAATCAGATTCGGAATGATGTAATATTGTATACGATTCACCCGGCTCACCCGCTGTTCCTGAAAACATTACAACTTCATAATAAAGGTATTTCTCTTTTTTCTCAGGAGATTCTTCTGTCTTACCCGTAAATTTAACCGAGATCGGTTCATCCAACTTATCCCGGTCTTCAAGGATCTTTACAAACTCATGTATTTCAAGCTCTTTCATTTGAATAACCTCTTTCTTGGCATTATTAAAATGACATCCGTAAAGGAATAGGAGAATAATTATCGGGAATAGAAGCGTTTTCTTTTTCATCTAACTTTCCTTTAAGTGAATTATAGCAAAAACACCTTCTAAAATCAAGAAAAAAGACCGGGCGGCCCTTTTTTCTTTTGACAAAATATGCTTATTATGGTATAATCTTATTTTAATTATAATTAAAATACGGCTATGAAGATTCTTGTATTATTTTTCCTGCTTTTCATACATCTAAACATATTTTCCGGGACCCTCTCTGTTTATGATAACGTGAAACTGAATTCGGAAGAGCTTCAGCTGGTCAATTCTGTCTCAAGAGAAGCCTTTATTAAGATAAATAATTTTTTTTACGGAACAAAATCACACTCAGATCTTAAGATAGACCTGTACATAGAGACAAAATCCGTAATCGAAAAATCGGAGGGAATTCTTCTTTCCGATTCCATTCTTGGCCTGGCAATACCGGCAGAGAATAAAATATATTTGGTCTATCCTTTTAGAAATATCCGGGATTATCCGTATAATTCATTGCCAAGCTTGATTTATCATGAAATATTTCATTTGGTTTTAAGCGATTATCTCAAAACTTCAAAGATTCCGCTCTGGTTAAATGAAGGGACAGCAATGCATCTATCAAGAGAATTTATCGGTGAAAAATTTCTTTTGCTTTCATGGGCAGTGGCATTAAACCGGCTAATAACTCTATTCAATTTAAATAATTCCTTCCCGGAAAACAGGTTAACACTGGCATATGTTGAGAGTCATAATGCTGTTTCTTACCTGGTTGATAATAATGGTGAAACTTCCCTTCAAATTCTTTTTGAAAAGGTGCGACGCACCGGAAATTTTGAAGAAGCCTTTTTTCAAACATATAATAAATCTTATTTAGAATTTTCAAATGAATGGGAAGCCCATGTCAGAAAAGAATATAATCTTTTCACTCTGTTGATCCAGGGAAATGTCTTGTGGGGATTTTTTGCATTAAGACTTATAATATTTCTGCCGATTAAGAAATATTTAAATAAAAAAAAATTAGAACAATGGAAGAGTGATGAAGAATCAGGTGTGGAAATTAATTAATATTATTGCCATAATCATCTCAATTATTGCCG
>JAQVHJ010000458.1 GCA_028696285.1 bacterium | reverse complement strand
GCTCATTCCGCTGAATATACTGCCGGGAACCGCAAAAACCTCGCGGCCTTGATTCAATGCATTGTACGCTGTTATCAATGACCCGCTCCAATCTCCCGCTTCAATAACCAGAGTTCCCCGTGAGATACCGCTGATGATACGGTTACGTGCAGGAAAATTCTGAGGGAGCGACGGGGTTCCTAAACTGTATTCTGAAATAACAACGCCTTCTTCATATATCTTTTTATAGATATTCCTGTTTGATGCAGGATAGATCTTATCAATCCCCGTGCCGAGAACCCCGATTGTCTTCCCGCCCTTTTCAAGCGCAGTCTTATGAGCAATCGCATCACATCCTATTGCAAGGCCCGATGTGATTGTTACACCTTTCAAGACAAGTTCATTTACCAGATATTTCGTTACACTCAACCCGTACTCACTGGGTTTTCTTGTTCCGACTATTCCTATGGAAAATTCCCTCAGTAAATCCTTCCGCCCTTTATAATATAAAATCACAGGAGGATCAAAGATCTCTTTTAAAATCTCAGGATAATCATCATCAAAATAGGTTATTATCCCCGCACCAAGATTTGTAACATGCTCAAGTTCAGAATCAGGATCATTGATATGAACTGAAGGAAATAACTGTAGTTGATCTTCTTGATGAAGATACTTAAGAACAGAGACAGGAGTCCCCAGTTCATTTAGCAAACGTATCTTTTCATTATTCTTAATCGGGTAACGGGATAGTTCAATCCAATTTCTCATTTTAATGCCCTTCTAAAAAAAAGCCAGCTTGAAGGCTGGCTTGTAATTAATGAAAATATATAAGCAAATCAACAATTCAAAATTACTTCTTTGCAAGCGGTTGAGATGCTTTAAACTCTTTATTAATAGGACCAAGATTAATTTTTAATAATGGAACAAGCAACTCTTCTCTTTCATATGAATATGTGCCCTGCCATTCACTTTCCGTCTGCTCAAATTTAAGCTTCTCCGGATCAAATTGAATGGAAAGAGTTGTCGTGTCGCAATAATCATAGAATAATCTCTTGAAATCATCCTCTGTCGTTACCGGATTATTCTGCCCATATCCCATTGCATCAGATAACCCTTTTGTTATCTTCATCTTATCCTTTAAATAAGGGGCATATCCTAAATAAAGTAGCACAATCAGCACAATTATTACAATCGCTACAAGGACGCCAATTCCGCCTTTGCCGGATTCCTTTCTGAATTTCATGAGACCTCCTACTCTTCTGTAGTGAATCTTATATAATTGCCTATTTCAAAAGTTTCATTCGCTTCTAATACTGCGCAAGTTGCCGTCTCTTGCTCAACATTAATTACATAAACCTTGCCTAAATGTTCTTTATAGACATATCTCTTTTCTTTCTTTGATTTCGGTTCCTTAATCTCTTCCATAATTTTGTAGACATCAAAAACATTACCAACACTGACTCCATGTCTCCTGCCGGAATCAATATAAACAATACTCTGAAGCTGGGTCGGGAGAATTTCATCATAACGGCTGGCAACTATATACCCTATCTTCTCTGAAGGCCCGGAATTATTGAAATTATCTACTCCTGAAACACTATGATATGGACGAAGCAAATCACCCTTCAAGGTTGGGGTAAAGGATTTTACAATCATGCCTTTTGATGATTCATCGCCAATCTCTGTTATAACAAGAACTCCAACTATCTCTACTACTCTTCCAAGGTAATTCTTCGTGCCATCTAAATCATTTACCTTTCTACCCCAACGATAGCTCAAAAATGAATTCCCAAGACTTACTCCCGGGGTATTTCTTGTAAAGGAAAGAACTACTTCTTCATCTCTCGAATCTAATTTCTTCTCTCGATATTCAACATCTCCAAGAACATAACCGCTCTCAACAAATTCATGTTCATATTTAACATAACCGGCAGCAAGTACTACATCTGCCGGGCAATTGTAATGGAAATACTCTCGCGGCTCTTCATAAGTATATTCGGTATATTCATAATCATTATCCCCATAATAAACAGGATATTTCGTTTCAAAGAAAGTCCCCTCTTCATGTGTGTCAATCGTAACAACCGTCTTCTCATCTACTCCGGGTATTACAAGTTCATTACCGGGATAAATCAAGTCAGGGTTCGCAATATAAGAGTTCTGCTTCCAAATGACCGGCCATTTGAAATTGTCACTGTATTCACGGCCGGAAATGTCCCAAAGTGTATCACCTTTCTGGATAATATAAACCTTGGAACCGGGGGCGTCTTTTATTGTCAGCGTCCCCGTCTCTTCCCCTACTGTTAAAGAAGCAGTAAGTACTATAATAAATAATACAAGAAAATACCTGAAAATATACGGTAATTTTTCTTTCATTTTATACTTCTCCTAGTTTACATTTTACCTAAGGTATATTTTATCATATTTTACAAAAATTGTCAAGAGAAAAAGAGTTTCAGGAGTTTCCCCATTTTTTTTACTATAGTAGTAATAACTGGTAATTATCATAGTATTTTGGACTTTTAAAGGAAATTCCTTTAATGAATTTGCTTAAGATTTCATGTATCCCATTTACGATTGTA
>JAQVHJ010000457.1 GCA_028696285.1 bacterium | reverse complement strand
TAATTCATTCTGCCATATCACGCACCCGTTCATGCTTCCCCTTAAATCTGTTATGCTGTCAATTGTATTTGGCGGAATCCTGGGAATCTTTGGGATATTTGCAATGTTTTTAATCTTATCAATGTTTGGAAATGAAAGCTACTCAAGAAAAGATATTAATCAACGGATACTTCGGTAATTCAAATTTCGGGGATGAGTTAATCCTTTCCCTGAAACTTCAAGAATTGAAAAAGCAACTGGTGGAGATAATTGTAATCTCTTTAAATCCCGTTGAAACTGAAAAAATATATTCCGTAAAAAGCATCAGAAAATTTAATCCGTTTTCTCTTTTCCTGCACACAGTAAAATGTAATACTCTTATCTTCCCCGGCGGCGGGATATTTCAGGATGAAACAAGTTTTTTAAGCTTGATGTATTATGTATCACATATTATCCTTGCAAAAATATTCAGAAAGAAAGTCAAGCTCGAAAGAATCAGCGTGGGACCGATTATTAGAAAATTTTCAACACGGTTAATGGAGATTGGCTTGAAACATTGTGAGATCTCTGTTCGGGATGAAAACTCTCTTATCATTCTTCGAGCCCTTGGAATTACAGGTGAGATTAAAATTCTTCCTGATAGGGTTTATGATTTAGAACTTCCACCAAGGAATCCGGAAAGAGATAAATTTATTTTCGGACTCCAAATGCGTTCCTGGCGAAATGTAAAGCAGATTATTCCTTTATTACAGCGGCTTTTAAATGAATGGCTTTTGAAATATAAAAATCTTGAAATACAACTTCTTGAATTTCAGGAAACAGACAGAGATATTTTAAATCTAATTAAAGAGTCTCTACCTGTGGATTCATGCAAAATACTAAGGAATGTAAACAATCTTCTTGAAGCATATTCAAAGCTTGATTTCATAATCGGCATGCGTTTCCATTCCATCCTTATTGCGGATAGGATGAATATCCCGTTATTCGGTATTGCATATGCGCCGAAATGCCTCGACCTTCTTGAAAAACACCGGGCTAAATTCATTGACCTCAATGATTTCGATTTGAATTACTTTGAAAAGAGACTCCAAACTGAATTCGAAGAAACTTATGAAAATAAATTCAAATCATAATTAAATAATAGATTAAAAATATTTAATGTCATAAAGAGATAACTCAACTGATATTTATAAATGTGACAATACATAATGAAGCAAGTTTATCCATCCATGCGCTAATATTAACGGCCATAAATTCTTCTTCTTGTAATAAGCATATCCAAAAATTATTCCCATCGGTAAAATAAAGAACATAATAAATATACCCTGGTACGTATGAAAAGATAATCGTAAAATAGTACTAATTGCTATAATTATTATCGGGTGATAGTTTTTCAGGCGTTTAAATATATAACCTAATAAAAGGACTTCTTCGTAAACAGAATTTATTAATACGATTAAAATAATATTAATCCATGTCGCTTCGTTTTGTAAAGTTACATGGTTAAGTGTTATTCCTCTCACTGTTTTTATGTCTTCAAATATCTTAAAGAAATATAATCTAAATATTCCGGAAATAACAATTAAAGCCGCAACGATTGCAAAGGATGTTAATATGGCTTCAATATTAACCTTTAAATTTAAATCCTTTATTGACCAGTTTCTTGATTTTAGAAAAAGACATATAATAGAAATGAAAATTATTTCTTCTATAATCAAAACATACTGACTTCGGCTTGAATAAATAATTGTCCATAACCGTTCCGAACGTGAACTTAGAAAGATAAAAAGATGATTAGACCGTGCAATAAATAATCCGAAACCGATTAACACGACTATTAAAAATTCAGCAGTTGGAGATAAATTTGTAATAAATTCTTTTACTCTGTTCTTAAAAATTGTATTTCACCTTTATCGTTAAGATTTTTATATATTATTTCATCATTATTTAACTTTATTAATTAATTATTCGAAATGGTATAAAACCTAAAACACTTGCTATTAAAAAATTTATTATCCCTATTGAAAGAGCTACAAGACCGTTTATCTTTCCTGTTTTATTTTTTGAAGCAATTAGTATTATTGCGCAAATAAACATTTCGGGCAAAAAAATTATCCCTATATACGGAATAAAAGTACAAACACATAGTAGCCAAGTTACGGCAATCAATCCAAGCGGGGTCGGCGGAGCGGCCGGCGGGACTGGCGGAATAGAATTATTTCCCTGCGATGGTATTCCAAAATTATCATTCATAAATTATCCCCATTTAAAATTATTCTTCCCAGTTCAATGATTTTGAAACAGCTCTTTTCCAGTTTGAATATAATTTATCGGAAGTTTCCTTCTCCATAACAGGATTGAAAATATGTTTTATCTTTTTCAGAGACTGAAATTCTTCTTTACTCCAGAATCCCGAAGTAATCCCTGCCATTCCTGCAGCGCCAAATGCCGTCATCTCCTGTATCTGTGGTAGTTCCACCGGTATTCCTAAAATATCCGCCTGGAACTGCATCAGGAAATGATTCTGCGTAAGACCCCCGTCCACGCTCAGTTTCTTCACCTTAAGATTTGCGGTACTCTTAATCT
>JAQVHJ010000456.1 GCA_028696285.1 bacterium | reverse complement strand
TAACAGATGAATGTGAATCGGAACCACTGAACACACCGGAGACACGATGAGGAAATATTTTTGTCACGAACATGAAACTCGAACTCGAACTGAAAATTCAACAGCGTTGAATTTTATGGACAGGGACGTTTACGAGACTTGTAAAAGAAAAGAAAAAATATGTATTTTACCATGAAGATAAGTATCATGCTACGAGCATAAGATAACACTTTTAAGTATTCATTTCACTTTCCACACTCCACCCTCCACTTACCACTAACATTGTAGTCCCGATGGAGGTTCCACGGAATCGGGGAAGGGCTTGAATGGCATAATCGTGATACATGATTTGTGATACGTGAATCGAAAGAAAAATATATTTTCACCGCAGATGACGCAGAGTTCGCAGAGAATAAACGCTTCGCATTTAAGATTTAAGATTGTAAATTGTACATTGAAAATTGGGAGTATCGCATTGTAAATAATGGAGCAAATGTTCTGTACATTTACTACTTAACAAGATATCGGATGTGTTATCAACTACCGAACACTTCAGAGACATGGTAATGATTAATGAAGAAATAGATAAAAACTACCATTATCACATTCCACCCTCCACCCTCCACTTTCCACTATTTAAAAAGTCACCCCCTTTAAATATGACAGGGACTTGTACGAGACTTGTAACAGGATTTTTAATCCCGATAATTTCCGTGAAACATCGGGACGCCTTCGCTTCGCTTGTCGCAGGTGAATGGAATGGATGGGAAAAACACTGCGCATTTAAGATTGGAAATTTTAAATTGAAAATTTGCAATATAGCATTTGTGCAAATGTTGCGGATGTTTAGAGCGATTAGTACTTATATAACAGATGAATGTGAATCGGAACCACTGAACACACCGGAGACACGATGAGGAAATATTTTTGTCACGAACATGAAACTCGAACTCGAACTGAAAATTCAACAGCGTTGAATTTTATGGACAGGGACTTGTACGAGACTTGTAAGAGAAAAAAAAATAATAAGAAATCTTAACGGGAAATTGATGAGATAAATTGAAAATTTTAGATTGATGATGCACCCATGCACAACAAGTATGCATGGCAACGCACGTGGTGTGCACCACGTTGGGTGTATCACTTTGGTGTGCACCACTTCGAAATTAAAATTGCTGCAAGCTTAAAATTTGTATTTCTTATATTCATTCCACGTTCCACTCTCCACCCTCCACTCTCCACTAATATTAAACTCCTAACTCCTGGGCAGGCACCTGTTCAAACGACACCGTCGTTTGAACCGAGAACAGTAAAGAGAGAACAGAGAACGGCAAATACTTTAATATAAATGATCCGGGAGATTATTAAGTGATAAAATAAAAATAAATATGTGAAATTCATTTAAATATTCATATCTTCATTTCCTTCAGGAGCTGATCGTAAGTAACCCCGGTCTTAAGACCGGGGTGAAGAATGATAAAAGACCATCTGCGAAGTTCAGATAAATAATGCGATATTTGAATATCAATGTAATGTTTAAAACTCCTAACTCCTGGGCAGGCACCTTTTCCGGAGTTTATCCCGAACGAATGTGAGGGACCTCTCTGCAGTGATAAATTCTTCTGTTTTTGTTATAAAAAAAAGAAGGGCGGCCGGGGAGGTAAACCATAAAGGGTTTACCCTGAAACGGGCGCCCCTACATTGTGTATCAAATGTTTATAATACAAATCTTTCGTTTATCGAATCACGATCCACAAATCTCGATTTCTATCCACTCTCCACCCTCCACTCTCCACTAATATTAAACTCCTAACTCCTGGGCCGGCACCTGTTCAACAAAATAATTGAAAATTCTCATATTTTATGCTATAATCAATTACTATGAGTAAAAATCTTCACACAGACATAGAACGGGGAATAATTGCATTAAACCGTTTAATCGAAGCCTATGAACAAAACCGGTTTTTCAATATTGAAAAATTACCCGAAGAGATTCTGCCGAATGAGATGGAGAAAGGCAACAATGCACATCTCCTTTTTCTTTCATTTATCTCCTCTTTAGGGTATCTTCGCAAGGAAGAACTGCTCTGGACCGCAGCAAGAGATACCTATGAAGACCAGGACCTTCGGTATTTGTTTGAACCCGCGCAAGTATTAACGAAATCCCTTTCAGAGCTGGAACGGGATTTGAAGGAATACAATCTTCTTCTCAGCTTGAATCAAATGAAAAATGAACATATAAAATTTAAATCAGTAGACAGAAGGATTCTTAAAGAGAATGATCTTGCATTATGGGTAAACTTTGCAAGTGTGTTCCATCAATTTAATGATAGCGTGGAAGATCTTTTCAAGAGTTTTGATTATGATTCAGTTAAAATCCTCGAAGCTTTTTCTAATGCGCCATATTCAGAATGCTTCCCTGATTATCAGAAAGAAAGAAAAATAATAATCTGGCTTCTAAGGATTAAAGAAAATGCAGCGTTTCCTATTAAAAATTTTGAGAAACTTCCAATGCCTGTAAATTACCATATAATAAGAGCGAGTTTTTTTTCCGGAGCAATATTCGGCACGGCCAATTCAATTCAAAC
>JAQVHJ010000036.1 GCA_028696285.1 bacterium | reverse complement strand
GACGGTGATCTGGATATGATCCTTACAGGAGTTACAGGTGTTAGTACATTTATTTCCAGGATTTATGTTAATAATGGTTCGGGAAGTTTTTCAGAGATTAATCCGGGAAATTTACAGGATTTAAACCGATCCGCATCAGTTTTAGGAGACCTTGACAATGATGGTGATCTGGATTTAATACTGGCAGGATCATCAGATGATTCCATGAATTCCGGGGGTTGGTCAGGGATCTATCAAAATGACGGTTCTGGGAACTTTACCCTGATAAATACAGGACAGTTACCTGGTGTCCTTGTTCCTGAATTAGTTTTAGGAGATCTTGATAACGATGGGGATCTGGATTTAATTATTGTCGGTTGGGATTCGGGTTCCGATAGTTGGATAAGTAAGATATTTCAAAATAATGGTTCGGGAAGTTTTTCCGAAATAAATTCCGGACAATTAGTAACCAGTCATGAGGCGTCATTATCCTTAGGAGACTTTGACAATGACGGCGATCTGGATTTAATTATGACCGGCGGCGCTGCCATGTCAAATTACAGCAGAATTTATCAGAATGATGGTTCGGGAAGCTTTACCGAGATTAATGCCGGGCAGCTGACCCCTATGTATTCTTCTGATTGTGTCCTGGGAGATCTGGATAATGACGGGGATTTGGATTTAATATTATCAGGAGACAGTACTAATCCTATAACTGAATGCTATATTAATAATGGCAGTGGAAATTTTACCAGGTATTATTGTTCTCCTGTTTCCAATGCTTTAGGTTCTGAGATGGTACTCGGAGACTTTGACAATGACGGGGATCTGGATTTAATTTTAACCGGGAGTCCTGATGCAACACATCAAATGAGTAAGGTTTATAGGAATATCGTCGGAACGAGTAATACTGCACCTTCTGTTCCTGCTGGATTAACAGTACAATCGGTCAGTGGATTCTGGAACTTTTCCTGGACAGCATCAACCGATGACCATACTTCAAACGCAATGCTCCGGTATAATATTGCGGTGAGTACTTCAGGTTCGGGGATTTATAATTACATATCCGATGCGATTCTCTATCCTCCCGGTCAAGCGACTGTCGGAAATATCCCTGAGAATGGTGTTGTTGCCTTTCAGAGCAGTATTCCGGATTCAGTGCCGATCTGGTTCAGGGTTTGTGCTATTGATACATCATTTAAATATTCCGGGTATTCGGAAGAGTGCAACACTTTGATATTAGCACCGGATCATCTGTTGGCAGATGCTGTTTCATTGAATGAGATCAACCTTACATGGAATGATAATTCTGATAATGAAGACGGGTTCAGGATAGAACGGAGAGACGGGGATGCAGGTGTCTGGACTCAGATAGGGAGTGTCGGTGCAGGAGTAACAAGTTATTCCGATACATCGGGATTGACAAGAGGAATTAATTATTATTACAGGGTATATGCATGGAATACTGCCGGGAATTCAGGATATTCAAATGAAGTTCAAGTTTTCTTTGAAGCCCCTGTAGAAGAGTTCAAGGTCTATCCCAATCCCGTGAAACCGGGGGATACAGTCAGGTTTACTAACCTGAACGGACCGGGTTCGATAAAAATACTGGATACGTACGGTAATTTAATTAAGGAGATTTCGTTCACGGGAACGGAAGCAACCTGGGACCTGACCGGCAATGTAGATCCTGGGAGCGGAGTGTATATCTATTATATAAAAGATAATAACGGTAAAAAAACAGGTAAAATAATAATATTAAAATAGGGAGTGGAAAGATGAAAAAACTTTCATCTGTTTTAATTGTTGTAATCAGTATGTTTTCATTATGTTCTGCGAATATAACAGGATCGTATCTTAACATAGGGATCCCCGGACGGAGCGTGGGGATGGGTGAGGCGTATACCGCGGTTAACGGGGATATCAACTCGCTGTTCTTTAACCCGTCGGGGATCGCGGGTTTGGAAGACCATTCATTTTTCATGAGCAGGAATATTTGGTTTGAAGGGATTACACAGGACTCGATAGGGTATGCCGGGAACTTCGGATTCGGTGTATTGGGGGTCGGCATTGTTATGCTTGATTACGGGGATGATATCCCGGGGTATGACGCCCTTGGTAATTCAATCGGGAATCTTGAAGCGAATAATATGGTTCTGAACCTGAACTATGCAAATACATGCGGGCCAAGATTCAGTTATGGAGTTAGGTATCGGATGGTGAAGGAGACTCTTGCTGATGAGACTGCTTCCGCTTCTTTGCTCGGTTTTGGCTTGGGGTATAAGTTGTCGGAATCATTTCAATTAGGTCTGGATATTGAGAATATTGGGCAGGAGATGAAGTTTATCGAGAGCGGTGACCAGTTCCCGAGAACAGTAAAGCTGGGAATTTGTTATCATCACTTGTTCAGTTATGATCACGGACTGGTTGCGAGTTTCGACTTTAATAATGATGCATATGAAAGTTTCCGGGGGAACCTTGGCCTGGAATATGGTTTCAGGAATATGTATTTTATAAGAACGGGTTATAAGATTAATTATGATCTTTACGGACTTACATTCGGAGCAGGTGTTAATTTCCCGATTTTGAACAGGGTCAAGATTGCTGTAGATTATGCATTCCAGGATATGGATATAATGGGTGATACACACAGGATCTCCATCGCATTCAGCCCGACACACCCCGCGATTATTCCAATTCCCGAACCTGAACCTGTCCCGGAACCTGAGCCCGAGATAATTAAAGCTGAACCGATTCCTTATTTTCCTGAACCATATCCTGAACAATTCCCGGAATCGATATTTGAAGAACCTGAGATTACCGTAAATGATTTAATTGAGAAAAAATCAGGCTCACCGGAATTTAAGATTATGTTCAAGCCGGACAGCTTTGAGATTGATGAGGAGAATAGTATCGGCCTTGACAAGTTAATAAAAACAATAATTGAGCAGCCTGACAAGGCAATTCTGATAGAGGGCCATACAGACTGGAAACTTTCCGGTGATTATAACCAGAGATTATCTGAACAGAGAGCAGATGGTGTAAAGGAATATTTTATAAGGAAAGGTGTTCCGAGTGACAGGATCTTCACGATAGGTTACGGTGAAATGAGACCGATTGCAACGAATGAAACGGAAGAAGGCAGAGCAAAGAACAGAAGAGTCGAAGTGTACCTGATTAACGTGATTCGTGAACCGTGATTCGTGATTCGAAATATGGAAGACATGATTCGAAGTCAACGGTCACTGTTTGAGATTGCTTCGGTCGATTGCTGACTCAATCTCCCTCGCAATGATAAATACCGTTATTTTGTTTGCAAACGTTTGTATGTCATTGCGAGAGACCGAAGGGAGCGTGGCAATCCATTTTTTTGTTGCAAACATTTGATACATATGGTAAACGATAAACGGTAAACGGTAAACGGTAAGATTTGTATTAAAAACATTTGATACACAACGCTACGCATTGAAAATTGTAGATTGTAAATTGAAAATTGAAGTATAGCATTTATGCAACTGTTGCGGATGTTTAGAGCGAGAGTTACTTAGTCAGTAAGTGAATGTAATTTTAACAGGGAACGAAAGGGAATTGAAGGGAAAAATCTAGTCATTGAAAAGAGAAGATTTAACAATTGATGATGCACCACGTAGGGTGCACCATTTTGAATTTAAAAATGTAATATGTCATTATATCTTATGTTTCTGATGTTTAAAATAATTGATGCATAACAAGAGAGTGAATGCGAGAAGAATGATCCTGATAGTTTCCTTGAAACATCGGGACGACTTCGCTTTGCTTGTCGCAGGATTATCAGGATTGAGAAGACAATATATAATTCGTGATTCGTGATAATGTCATTGCGTTATCGAGACAAAGTCGAGATCTAGCAAGCGTAGCGATGCGTCAGTGAGCAAAGTTACTAACGAAGCAATCTCTTTTTCGGTGAACGGTGAACGGTGAACGGTCAACAGTAAAATCAGTTCGAGTTCGAGTATGGAGTTCGAGACGTCATATAAAAATACTCTCCGATTAGGAAGGCATCCATGAACCACTCATTTCATTCGGGTTCAGGACTGAAGAACTCAAACTTGAATCTCTAACTGAGATTTCCTGAGGAAATCTTTCCGTAGGGATAGAACGCTTTTAGCCCACCGTTTTAACGGTGGGTGTGCTTGAAGAATAAAATATTGCAGAGTTCAGAGAAATATATTCAGTAAATGGATATAAATGTAATGTCTGTTTACCGAACATTACATAATTGATATTTTTATTTGGGTTGAAATATTGAACTTCTCAAATATAATTTCTATTATTATTACCCAGTGTTAAAACACTGGGGTAAAAGCTGACGTCCCTAACAGGACTAATTGTTATTATTTCCATATCAGGAATAAATTCCTGATTGTTTGTGGTTCAGTATACCGTGGTTAAAACCACGGCCTACGGACATATTTAGAATAAATTCAACTATTATATTTTACAAAGATTATTACCGCTGACCGTTAACCGTTGACCATTCACCGAAAGAGAGATTGCTTCAGTCGATTGCAATCGCAATCTCCCTCGCAATGACAGTGTACCACGTGGGGTACACTGCTTCGCTAATCACGTTATTTGGTTTGCAGACGATATAATGTCATTGCGAGAGACCGAAGGGAGCGTGGCAATCTACTTGGGTGTTATAAATTCATAAAAAAATATTTTGTAAATAAATATCTCGTTTTTTGATTAATCAAAATAAATTTAATAAAAAAATTGGGAAACTCCTGAATATTTTGTACTTGATAAATATTCTTTTATAGGATATAATTAAAATAATAAAAATGAGGTATGTCATGAATAATTTTATTCCGAGTTTTATTGAGGAGAAAGTAAAAGGAAATTTATACGATGGCAATTTCAACGGAGCAGTGTTAATCCTTGACATTAAAGGGTTTTCAGAAATTACAGATTCTTTAGTTAAATACGGGAAGGAAGGTTCTGAAACGATCTCGATTGTTCTTGAAAAATATTTCAATGAAATAATCAATATTATTTCAGGATACGGGGGATTTGTATCCTGTTTCGCGGGTGATTCGATTACGGTAATTTTTAAAGGGTCGCAGTGTAAGGAACAAAGTATTTACTCTTCAATAAAGATAAGGGAGCTGTTTATAAAGAATCCGAGACAAAAGACGAAGTTCGGGAAAGTAAATTTTTCCGTTAAGATCTCAATCGCATACGGAAGAATTAACTGGAGTATACCGGGGAAAGGTGATTTGCGGACATATTTCTTTAAAGGCCCTGCAATATTTCAAGCGGCGTCTTTACAAAGATTCTGTGAAAGCAATACAATCATTTTTAATAATGAATTTTTTAGTTCTTTAAAAAATAGAGATGACTATAATATTCAGAAGATAAAATCCTCCATTTATAAAGTAATAAACAAGAACTCTGGGCTTCCCCCGGTTGATATCATTAAACAGCCTAAGATAGATAAAAACATTTCCAAATTATTCTTTCCACAGGACCTTCTTGAATTTGAAGGCGGAGAGTACAGGGATATTATATCGGTATTTATTTCAATACCCCAAAATTTATCAAGGAATACATTTAAGAAAAAACTCGGAGATATTCTTGAATTAACAAAGATTTACGGCGGGTATTTTAACAGTTTGGAGTATGGGGATAAGGGACTTCTTGCTTTTGTAATATTTGGAGCTCCGGTATCATATGAAAATAATATTGAGCGTTCTCTCCGCTTTGTACTCTCTTTAAAGAAGGTAATTAGTACTAATATCGGGTTAACCTTCGGAAGAGTATATTGCGGAATTATCGGGAATAAAATTATTTCGAGTTATACAGCAATAGGTGATAATGTCAATCTTGCAGCGCGCTTCATGACATCTTCAGAAAAATCCGGGATTTTGGTGACGAAGAAGATTGCAGAAAGCATGGATAGATTTTTCCAATTTAAATCCCTCGGGAAGAAATCTATTAAGGGGAAGAAACAGAAGGTAGATGTCTTTACTTTAGTCGGGGAGAAAGAAAGGCCGTATTTCCGTGAATTTTCCGGAAAATTTATCGGCCGTTCTGATCTTCTGAAAGAGCTGATTAAACGGACAGATTCCATTTTCCATTCTGAATTTGGGGGTGTGGTTTATGTTTACGGAGATGCAGGAATGGGGAAGTCGAGATTAATATCGGAATTGATAATGAGATTACAGGAACAAAAGCCATTAAAGGTTTTTACTGTTCAGGGAGACAGTGTTGACAGGAAAAGTTATTCTGCCTTCTATAATCTTTTCAGTCAAATTTTTCATCAGAATAAAGATACAAACATATCTGTTCGGAAAAATATTTTCAATAAAATTTACAGTGAATTAATAAACGATCTTAAGAAATTAAAGGGTTCGGTGAAATTCCCGGAAATTAAGGATGAGCTTATTAGAATAAAGTCAATAATCGGTTCATTAATAGGCTTGAGATGGGAGAGCAGTATATTCGAAAAGATAGATGATAAGGATAAGAATGAATCCGTGCTATTTGCGGTAAGGGAGTTTTTCCGCATTCAAAGTTTGCTTAAACCTGTAATACTTGTTTTGGAGGATTTACATTGGCTTGCTAAGGAGACCTGGGAAATATTCAAGATTCTTACAAGGGACATGTCCGGGTATCCGAATCTAATAATTTCTGCAAGCCGTTATAATGATGACGGGAGTACTCCGGTTCTTTCCCTGGATTCATCTGTAGAAACCGCATCTATTAATCTTGACTATTTCAGTGTGAATGAAATAAAAAATTATATTGAGTCCCTGCTTAATTCAAGGATTGACAGCTCATTAATAAATTTCATCCGGGAGAAGACGGGGGGGAATGCGTTTTATATTGAACAGTTCATTTATTACCTTCAGGAGAATTCGTTTTTAGCGAAGAAGTCCGGAAGAATAATCCTTTTAAAGAAAGAGACAGATCTTCCGTCTGAAGTAAATTCAATTATTATTTCGAGAATAGACCGATTCACAAAAGAATTGAAGGATTTAATTTTTATTGCTTCTGTTTTAGGAAGGGAATTTGATGTGATAATCCTGTCAGAAATGCTGAAGAATAAAGATCCGAAAGTTCTTCTGCGTTATGGTGAGGAGGAACGGATTTGGGAATTAGTATCAGAATTGAAATATATCTTTAAGCATGCGATACTGCGTGATGTTGTTTATGAAATGCAGTTAAAGCATAATCTGATAATTCTTCATAGACTTGCAGCAGAAACCTTTCTCAAACTATTTAAAAATGATTACTCCAGATATTCAGATATCGGGTATCATTTTGAGAGATCAGGCGCTGCTGAATCAGCAAGGAAATATTACACGGATTATGCGGATTATCTCCTTGATCTATCAAGTCATGACAATGCCAAGGAATACTATTTAAAAGCGCTTGTGCTTTTGAAAAGAGGCCGGGAGCGGGAACAGTTTTATTATTACAGGAAGCTGGGAATTATTGCAACGGAAAAGGCGGATTTTAAAACAGCCCTGGAATATCTCCATAAACAGGAACATCTTACAGGGAAATATTCAAAAGAATTCAGTGAAGAACTTCCAATAATTTACAAGAATCAAGCGGATGTATTGAGGGAAACCGGTGATACCAACGCTGCATTTGAGAAATTGAAGGCAGCAGAAGAACTCACAGGAAATAAATCAAAGGATAATTTAATCGAGATCTATGCAAATTACGGTTTGCTCAATCAACGGCTTCTTAATTTCAAGGAAGCCCTTAGGTATTTTAAAAAGGCATTATCACTTACAGTTAAACACAAGGGCGCTGACTCAATCAGGGCAGGAATGCTATCCGGAAATATTGCCTTAGTGTATACTAAGTTGAACAATTTTTCCGACGCAATGATTTTCACGGAAAAATCGATTAGAATTCTTGGTCATTATAAAGGCAAAACCGATTTAGATATTTCAAAAGCGATGCATACGAAGGGCTTAATATTCCTTGATACCGGGAAATACAAGCAAGCGTACAAAATATTTGAAAAAGTTCTTAAAACCCACCGTGAAATTTTCGGGAATAATCATCCCGACATTGCTTCAGTACTGATCAATATCGGTTCTATTTATTATTACCAGGGCTATTATGAGAAAGGGCTTGATTATTATAAGAAAGCACTGCAAATTCGAAAGAGTATTTACGGAGAGAAACACAGGGAGATATATACAACACTTCTTAATATTGGCGCGATTTATACAAATCTTTTAAAGCTTGATAAAGCGCAATCAATCTACAATGATGCCCTTAAAATCGGGACAGAGTTATTGGGGAAGGATAATGTATATATGTCTTTCCTATACAATAACATGGGTGATAATTACTTCCGCATGAAAGATTATAAAAACGCATATAAATATTTAATTCTTGCTTTAGATCTTTTTAAGAAGTTTCTCGGGGAAGAACATAACTATACTGCAATGACATTAAATAATCTTGGTTCAATCTATTTCTACACGGGAAAGATGAAGAAGGCAGAAACATTCTATTTAAAATCATTAAATATCCGATTGAAATGTCTTGGTCCCGACCATATAGAAACCGGGCAAAGTTATACATGTCTCGGGGACTATTATATTAAAGCGGGAAATAAAAAGAAGGCAAGGGAATTTTATTCAAATGCAATAAGAGTCGCTGAGAAGAATAATGATAAAGAAGCGATAGAAAGTTTAAATAAAAAGATTTAATCATGATTGTCATTGTCACGTTTTCTCAATTGAGAAAACGTGACATTGAAAATTTCCATTAAAAATCATTGACTTACTTCTTTTTTTATTATAAAATTAATGTATATTAATCGGGGGATTATTCTGTGTATAAGAAAAATAATCGGATTATGATTTTATTATTTATATTGTTCAATTTGGCTTCCATTAATTTTTGTTCGGGATTTACTCTTGAGATTGAGACGCGGTTTGTTGATCACTTTGAAACAGGAATGAAAGATTCCTCCCAATTCACGTTGCGTTTAGATAAGTGTTACCGTCCGGGTATGACGGGATATTGGTTATATTCACTGAATTTTAAAAAGCAGAATATCTTTTTCCCGGAAACCGTTTCTGCAACTGCTGTATGTCATGTGCAGAGATATTTACGCGATAATAACTGCGATGATATTTATGCAATCCTGATTGATATGTCAATGCCGTCTGATAAGAAGAGGTTATTTATTATCCGTCTTCCGTCAGAAGAGGTGATATATTCAACCTACACCGCTCATGGAAGAGGGAGCGGCAGGGGAAGATATGCAAAGGTCTTTTCGGATAAAAAGGGGAGTTTATGCACGACGCTTGGGAGGTACAGAGTCGGGGAAAATTATACAGGGACACACGGGGATAGTTATAAGATGATCGGGCTTGACGAATCTAATGCAAATGCCGAGAAGAGAAGTATCGTAATTCATTCCGCATGGTATGTTTCGGAGGAGTTTGCACGGGAAAACAAGAGATGCGGTAACAGTCACGGCTGCCCCGCTGTTTCGGAAGAGGCATTTAAAATACTGAAACCGGTTCTTGATCAAAAAGTATTAATATATATTTACAAGTGAAGGTAAAAGTTATTTAGTTTTCACAAAAAAAATAATTTATTATTATTTTGTGCCAGGCACCAAATTCTGTTTGAAGATTTTTATTTCATCGGTATTCTGTTCAGCGATGTAGATTAGTTTCCCGTCAGGAGAAACACCGATTGCAAAAGGTTTTTCCAGTTGATCATCTTGAGTGCCGGGTTTTTTATACTCTTCCATGAATCTTCCATTGGGCGTGAATTTAGAGAACTTATTATCATCAAGGTCACAGATATAGATATATCCCATTGCATCTGTTGCTATTCTGATAGGATCGATGAATTGTCCTTCTCCTGTTCCGGTTGAACCGAATTCATTTATTATTACACCGTCGGGGTTATGCACCAATACCCGGCATCCGTCTTCATCAAGAACATAAATATTATCAGAGATATCAACAGCTAAGCTGCAGGGAAGTTCTGTTCCTGAGTAGACCCAGCTTATTATATATGTTCCATTGCCTGTGAAAACCTGTATCCTGTAGTTATCAGAATCAGCAACATAAATCCTGCCTTTTGAATCAACTGCAATATCCTGGGGATAATCAAACTGCCCGTTTCCATGGCCAAATTCACCGAACTTCATTATAAATGTTCCTGAAGATGTGAATTTCTGAACCCGGGCATTTCCAACTTCAACCACCCAAAGATTGTCGTTTTTATCTATGAATAAGCCTATTGGTCCGTCAAGCTGGCCGTCTCCTGTTCCGGAAGTTCCGATTACTTTTATCAAGGTTCCGCTTGAAGAAAACTTCTGAATCCGGTCATTTACATAATCTGTAATATAAACATTTCCCTGGCTGTCAACTGCGATATCACGGATATTATCAAATTTACCTTCTGCTGTTCCGCTTCCGCCGAAGAGGGAGCTGTAAGAAAATTTAAGAATCAGATTATTTAATATTGGTTCAAAAACGTCGGGTTTTACACAGGAAGAAATAATTAATACTGCTGTGATGGAAATAATCCATAAAAATCTTTTCATGAAAGACTCCTTTTTTTGTTAAATCATTTTAACAAATAAGGTCGGAAAAGTCAAGGGAATTTTAATGATTACATGGACGGCAGTTGAAAAATTTAAAGTTTTACAGAATCCGCTAAAACGCAGAGAATAGATTTTAACCACAGAAGCGCAGAAGGATGAAAATTTTACTTATTTGATTTAAATTTAAAGCAATATACTGAGCCAAAGAGAGATTGGTACTAAGACAGCGATTGAACGTGATCTTTCACCGCAGAGGGCGCAGCGAAGATTTATTTAACCACAGAAGCGCAGAAGGATGAAAAGTTCGCTTATTTGATATTAATTTAAA
>JAQVHJ010000455.1 GCA_028696285.1 bacterium | reverse complement strand
TTGATTTCCTATAAAGACATTTCCCTTTATATCAGTATTTATATATGAGGAATTAAATAATAAGTTTAAACTATTTTGGTGGTATTCTGAGTTCAGTCGAGATCCTTTGCCAGACTCGTTTATAGTAGTAATAAATAAATTTTCAGAAACTTGAGCTTCAGTTAGTATTTTAAAAGAGTCATTTGATTTCAGAAACTCTCTTTTTAGTTGAACAGGCAACTCGTGAAATTTATTCTTAAGTATAATATTAATTGTACCGCTAAACCCGGATGTGCCATGGAGATTCCCGTTAGGTCCCTGAATTATCTCAATCCTTTCAATTAAGTCCATGGAAATTGAACTCAGATCAAACGTTCCTGAACCGGATGAGTTCACAGGTATCCCATTGATTAAAATCAGGATTTCAGGTGAATTTGAGCCTGCAAAGTAAAGGGTCTTCAGTTTCCCTGAATCACCATAGTCAATTACATTCATAGAAGAAAATACCTTGATTAATTCAGCTAAATTGTTAATCCCTGATTCCTCTATCTCTTTTTGAGTAATAATTGTAATATTCTGCGGGCTTTCTTTCTCAAGTTCAGTCAAACGAGTTGCTGAGACTACAATTTGATCCTCTTGTTGCTTTGAAAACACTAAAATTGGTAAAGAAATATAAAAAAACAAGATTAATAAGGTTAATTTTCGAAATTTCAATTAAATCTCTCTTTATTTTCCGTTATAAATTGAGATTGAATCTAAAAGAAAAAATTGAATGGGATGACCTGTTGTATCCTTCCCATTCTCTTCAATTTTCTTCATTAAGACTCCTGTAATATTCAATTTAAGAAAACATTGCTGACTTTTTTGAAGTACCATCAGATCATCATTGACTAAGGCATCATTTGAAATAATAAACATATCAACAGCTTTGTTGAAATCTGAATTTGTAAAAGGGCGATCTTCAGGCATCATTTCGATAGGAATCCCGCTTAAAAAAACCTCTACCCCCTCTTTTTTCAACTGTGAATCAAAATCCTTGCTGAACGAAACAACTCGATATACTCCCGAAATGGATTGAGTAATTTTAAATTTCTGATTAAAACTTCCCCTTGTCATTAAGACTTCCTCCTCGGTTCTTTCAATCTCCCATTCCTTATATCCCCCGGAACAATTGAGTAGAAATGAAATTATTACTAAACAGAAAAATAGCCCAGACACTTTTTTGAAATTCATAATCTATCCTCCTTTAAAAATTTCTCAGGTTTATTTTTCGCGAAACCTGAAAATAAAAATAATTCGGGTAAGTCTCCTGGCTCACAGCCTGATCCTGCCGGCCTTCCCCGTTTAGGTGGCCGCTTCGGCAGAACATACCGTTCACAGTTGCGCGTCAGCTCCGGATTCTCACCGGATTCCTCTGAACCCAATAATATTTTATCATTATTATAAAACAATGTCAAGAAAAAACTTGGTGCCTGGGTCCACAAGTCCACAGTAAAAAAATAAACTCTCGAAGAAAAATCTTTAAAACTGAATTTATATTACACATTTTTGAAAGTTCAAGTTTTAAAATAATAGTAAATCTACCTTTTTTTTTTAAAATTCTAATTTAAGGTCAATTTCATTTTGTTCTTTATAGTTGTCAGTTTTATTATTTTAGATACTATTTTTTTTTCTTGAATTTTTCATTTTTTTAATAATCGCTTATAAATAGTCAATTTTTATCGAATTTCATTTAGTAAATTATTAAGATTATTCAATTATGGCTTCAAAATATCAAATTTGCTTAATAATCATAATATTCAATTGATTTTGTTGTGGACTTGTGGACCCAGGCACCAAGTTTTTTCTTGACTTTTTTTAATCTTTATGTTAAAATCATACAAAAAAAGTAGGAGTTTAATGTATGAAGGTTGATACGACCACAAGGTTCGGTTTCAGGTTGCTGGTAAATCTTGCACAGGTTGATGGGATTAAGTCCCTTGCTGCAATCTCAAAGGAAGAAAATATCTCACGTAAATATCTTGAGCAGATAATCTTACGTCTCCGTAAAAATGATATAATCACGGGGTATAAGGGAATAAACGGCGGATACAAGCTGAATACGGACCCTTCAAAGATTTCATTATTTCAGATATACAAGGCATTGGAAGACCGTGAACATATTTTATTTTGTCTTGATGATAAAGAGCCCCCGTGTAAAAATGGAAAAAACTGCAAAACAAAAAAACTTTGGAAATGTTTAGATAATGAAATCCGTGGGACATTAAAAAAATACAGTTTAGCTGATTTAATAAATGATAAAAAGCAATTTAATGGTTCTGGAGATTCGCATGGAAAATGATTTACCATTCGGAAAAATTTCACCCAAAATATTTAAGGACCTGATTTTCCCCCAGTTAGGTAAAAGTTTGAAGACAGTATTAGTTGGACCCCGCAATGGAGTGGATGTCGGGATTGTTCAAATTGGAAACAGGGTAATTGCCACGACAACAGATCCTGTCTTTATCGTCCCAAACTACGGTTGGTCCCGCGCAGCCTGGTTTGCTATACATATACTTGTATCAGATGCTGTTACACGCGGATTGGTTCCTAA